>DATKIS010000530.1:0-2472 GCA_035543975.1 Pyrinomonadaceae bacterium | reverse complement strand
ACACTGTGATTGGCGTCGAGGCGCGCGGTTTCATCTTCGCCCCCGCGCTTGCCTATCACCTGGGCGCCGGGTTCGTGCCGGTACGAAAGCCTAAGAAGCTGCCCGCCGAGTGTCTTTCAATTTCGTATGACCTCGAGTATGGCCAGGACACGCTGGAGATTCATCGCGACGCCGTGGGGGATGGCCATCGCGTGATTATCGCTGATGATCTACTGGCGACCGGCGGTACAGCGAAGGCTGTATGTAACCTGGTCGAGGAACTCGGTGGTACTGTCGTGGGTCTGGTGTTTGTAGTTGAGTTGGAGTTTTTGCCGGGCCGGCAAAAGCTCGAAGGTTACGATGTGAGATCGTTGATCAAGTATCAATCCTGAAGAGCAGTCAGCAGTCAGCGATCAGCGGTCAGCCAGAAGGTCGAGTTGAGCGACCCCTCGTGAATGTGCCCGGGTCTTCGCTGACTGCTGACTGCTGACTGCTGTTTGCTAATTACGGTTTGCTGTATTCTGTATTCTGTTTTCTCGGTTCAGGCTCCCGTAGCTCAGTTGCATAGAGCGTCCGCCTCCTAAGCGGAAGGTCGCGCGTTGGAATCGCGCCGGGGGCACCACTTTTTCGAGTTCTTCCCGCCTTCTCTTCCGCCCGGCAGGCAATAATTCAGCCGTTCCCCGTGCGTTGCGTTTCAACTCAACAACCAGAATACTGCCTGCCATGCATCAAGACGAAATAGATATGATGTCGATTAATGACATCGAATTGTTGTTTTGGAAGGGACGTACCCGTCCCCCTGAAAGCACTCTCAAATCAATCTATGTACACAAGTCGCTGAAGTTCGTATCGGCACTGGACGCGGCGATTGGCGAGGTGCATCCTCGGCGGATGATTGAAGTGGGCGTTTTAGACGGGGGCAGTACAATCTATTGGCAGGCGAAGTATCAGCCGGAGTGTCTCATTACTTTCGATCTCAATTCGGGAGCGCCAAATCTGGTTGCCTACGTTCAGAGAAACAGGTTGACTGACTCGGTCCACTCCTACTTCGGCGTTTCTCAGGCGGATAGCGACGTGTTAAGAGGGCTTGTTGCCCGACATCTGCCTGGGCAACTGGTTGACGTTGTGATCGATGACGCGTCGCACCGTTTCGCTGAGACTCGAACAACGTTAGAAACCCTGTTGCCGTTCGTGCGGCCGGGCGGGATCTACATCATTGAAGACTGGGCTTGGGGACATGGCGTTAATTGGCCGCTAGATCTCTGGGATGATCGGCCGCTCCTCTCACCGCTCTTGGTCGAGCCCGTTCTCATTTCCGCTTCCGGCAAAAACGTAATCGACTCAGTCGAAATCAACCCGATGTTTGCCCTATTGAGAAGGGGGACTGCTCAGTTGCCACTGGATGGTAGTTTTAGGTTAACCGACTACTACATTCCGCGAGGGTTTTCAATTACTCTTAACGATCAGCTCGGTGAGCCGCCGCAGCTGTGACTCTGGATTGCTTAAGTTGCGAATGTGGCTTTCGGAAGCCAGACGTTTCGCTCCTAACGGAGCGAGGATCACATTTTTGACGGTCGTGGTCTATAAGCATCTCGCTCCTAATGGGGCGAGGCCACAACCTCCAAGATCAGACTGATTTGTTACGCGAACGTTAGAGTCAGGACACTAGACTGCGTCCGAGTCAGCAATTAATTCAATCTGATAGCGCATTTCCATTTTGGAGCAGAGATGACTACTGTCTTCCGCGCCAGTAACCCGGGCGGCGACTATGATGCCGATGGTTGGCGATAGCAGAACAGTAACGCAGCGACCATCACTACCGCGGCAGCTGCTGGTCGGAAAACATCTCGGGCGTCGGACGACACGGGCGCTCCCGTTCGTATCTGTTCAACTCGGCTTTCAGTTTCACCAGCACGTCAGGTTGGCGCTGCTCGGAAGCCTTATCGGCAAGCTTCCTCACCCAGGCAGCCGCTTCATCACAGCGACCCATTTCACCCAAAGCCATCGCCACCAGCACGCCGTGGTTAACGCCGCGGGTTGTTTCATAAGCCCCTTGTGCCAATTTGAGTGCCCGTTGACCGTCGCGTTTCTCATATTGCGGTGAGGCAACCAGCAGAAAAGCCAGCGTCACCGTCGTGCGACCATTCTGCGGAGAGCGCTCGTGTCCCTTTTCCAAGGCCTCCAGTGCCGGCCCGTACATCTTCTTTTGCAAAAGAATCGTAACCAGGTCCAATAGCGCGTCCTCATTACTCGGAGCAGCCTCCACCACGCGTGACAGTTCTTTTTCGGCTTCGTCGAGGCGGCCAACTTTGAGCAGTGTCTGCCCAAGCAGGAACCTCGCACTAAAATCACTCGGAGCTTCTGTCACTGCCTTCTGAATATGCTTGAGCGCTTCCTCGTGCTTATTCAACTGTCCCAGCAAGAGTCCGAGATTGTAATGGGCGTCAGGGTGATTGCCCTCGAGGCGAAGTACCTTTTCAAACTGGACGATAG
>DATKIS010000529.1:0-3825 GCA_035543975.1 Pyrinomonadaceae bacterium | reverse complement strand
AGTCCACTTCCGGATCGGTCCTCGAGAACGCCGGCGCGCCTTTTAGCTCGCAGTTGTTGAAATACTCTCCTTTCAAACCGGGCGCAGAGCCGGCCCCACTGACCGTCAGAGAGGCGGACGAAACCGGCATGGCCGTGGCGCCAATCTTGAACATTCCCGGAGAGTAGAGAACTTTGGTGGCCGGAGAGACCTTGCTCTTTATGCCGTCGAGAGGAGTTACAGACTTGGAGGGTTGGCCGAAGTAATTGCCCAGCAACACTTCAGGCGCATCGGCGTTTGGCCCGATGACGGCGATGGTCTTGAGGTCTTTCTTCAGAGGCAAAAGCGGACCATCGTTCTTCAAAAGCACTATCGATTCGCGCGCGGCTTTGAGCGACAACTCCCGGTGAGCAGGTGAATCGTTTTCCGAGAACGGAATCCGCGCATAGGCGACCATCTCCGGAGGATCAAACATCCCCAGACGAAAGCGGGCTTTCATCAAGCGCTTCACCGAAGTGTCGATCTCGGATTCACTGATCAGGCCATCCTTGACGGCCTGTACGAGGGATCGGTATTCGCGGCCGCACGTCAGATCAGTGCCGGCCTTGACGGCGAGGGCGGAAGCCTGACCTTCAGTTGCCACATACTTATGCCGAATATAGATGTCGTCGATCGCTCCGCAATCAGAAACCACAAAACCATCAAAGTTCCATTCGCCCCGGAGAATATCCGTCATCAGTTTCTTGTTGGTGCAACAGGGTTCGCCATTGGTCCGATTGTAAGCACACATAACGGAGTAGGCGCCGCCTTCGACGATGGTCGCCTTGAAAGCCGGCAGGTAAGTCTCGCGTAAATCCCGCTCATCCGATATGGCGTCGAAGGTGTGGCGTTCGGGTTCCGGCCCGCTGTGTACCGCGTAATGCTTTGGCGTCGCCACGACCTTCAGATAACGCGGGTCGTTCCCTTGCAACCCTCTCACAAACGAGACTCCCAATCTCGCCGTCAAATAGGGATCCTCCCCGTAGGTTTCCTGGCCGCGCCCCCAACGCGGGTCGCGAAAGATGTTGATGTTGGGACTCCAAAAGGTCAGACCCTGATACCGGGCTCGCTGATTGTTTCGCACAAACTCGTGATGTTTAGCCCGCGCTTCGGTCGAGATTACATCAGCCACCTGGTGCATCAGCTCGGTGTTCCAAGTGGCGGCCAAACCGATGGCTTGGGGGAATACGGTGGCAAACCCAGCCCGGGCGACACCGTGCAGAGCTTCGTTCCACCATTCATACTCTGGAACTTCGAGCCGGTTGACGGCCGCCGCGCCGTTCATCATTTGCGAGACCTTCTCTTCCAGAGTCATCCGGGAGACGAGATCATCAACGCGTTTGTCGATTGGCAGGGCGGCATTTTTGTAAGACGGCGTCCCGCCCTGGCCAATAGAGCGTGTTGGAATCAACCCGAGCGGAAGCGCGAAAAGTACCAGCACCCAGCCAGTCGCCAAGCGATTAAGTTTCATGGTTCCCCTTCTCTCGACTAACAATTCTTACTTGCCGCTCGGTCCTCGCAGTGCTCAGGGTTAAAGGGGCTTTGCCCGAAAAGTCGGTTCTGGCTTCAGTCCGCTAAGCGGACGAGTGAAAGTAGCCCAGCACTTCAGTGCTGGGTAACCGGTCCCAGCAAGGTCGAAGTCCGTGAAGCGGACGACTGATAAACTCCTGGCGATCCAAGGCCATTGTGAGGCAGCCGTCCGTTTCACGGACTGGCATTCTCAACTCTACCTGATCGCACCGATGAATCGGTGGGCTAACTTCATTCGTCGGCTGCGCCGACTTTTTGGACAGCTGGTTAAAGGCATATCGACGAGTTGTGCGGTCGTCATAGCGGAGGTATCGTTGACAGGCTTACCCTCGTTGCCACGCCAACACTCGTATGCGGCGGAGCCGCAGAAGCAGGGGCTGACGCCCACTTGCAAGGTACCACTGAGCTACCGCTTGATCGGTTGTTCCAACACGTCGCGCAGTGCCTTGTAAGCGAGTTTCGGGGCGTAAGCTTCATCGAATAGTAGCGCCCTTCCCTTCTTACCCTTGGTAAAGCTTGGAATCCAACTGTACTTGTCGGTGAATCCCCACGTCTGAAAAGCAGTACATCCAGGTTGTTGGAGACACGCCTTCGCCACCAGACGATAGATATTCGCCTGGCGCGCCAGGTCGTCCTGCTTCAATAGCGCACCAGTCGCGTCAAGCGGCAGCGCCACATCCATCTCGGTGATGTGTACCTGGAGACCCAGGGCTGTCAGTCGCGACAGATTGGCAGCCAGGGATTCGATCTCTTTCTGATCCAGGTCATTCAGGTGCGCTTGGATACCTACGCCATCGATCGGTACTCCGCGTTGCTTGAAGTCTTTAACTATCGCATAGATCGCGTCGGATTTCGGGTTCAGATTCTCGCTATCGTAGTCGTTGTAGAAGAGCAGCGCTTTCGGATCGGCGGCGCGTGCCCAGCGAAAGGCCTGTTCAATGTAGGCCGTCCCTTTCCCGGCAAGACCGATCCCCGGACTGTCATACCAGATTGAAGGTTCGATAGTGCCGTCCGGGAGGAACGCTTCGTTAACGACATCCCAGGCGAAGACCTGCCCGGAGTAGTGTTTCATCACCGTATTGATGTGTTCGCGAAGTAACCTGGACAGCTGCTCTGGCGAGAAGCTCCGGGTAGTGAGCCAGGCAGGATTGTGCTCACTCCATAGCAGACAGTGACCACGCACCTTCATTCGGTGCGCGCGGGCAAAAGTGATAACGGCATCGCCGGCTGCGAAATCAAAGCTTTCCCGTGACGGCCGGAGGGCCTGCCACTTCATTACGTTCTCCGCTTCCACGAGGTTGAACTCGCGCGCCAGCGTCGCCGCGTAGGCAGCCTCGCCAAATAGCGCCGGATTAACCGCAGCCCCGATGAGCATCTCCCTCTTATCGGCACCGGCGCGCAGCGACTGCGCGGAAGCGATTTCTCCAGTAATTGCTAACAATACGCATAAACAGAGACTGAGAGGTTTCACTACCTGCATCTGATGTTTCGCCGTCAGTTCTTTCGTGTGGTTTAGTGGATCGCCCTTCTGATCTATGCGAGAAACGATCCACGAAATTACACCAAATGACACTGAAACAAATCGTCCAATCCAGCTAACTCCGCCAGTTGGATTATCCTCAAGCGTCTTATCAAGTCCGGTTTGCCGGTCTCCATGTTGGCATTGGCGCGACGCCCAACCGTTTCAAATGACAAATGAGAAATGTCAAATGACATATGGAAAATTACGGAAATCCTATTTGGTCCTGCCAACGGAGCCGCTTCACAAATTCGCGACGATGAAATCCGTCATCATCGTCCGCATATGTTTCACCAGCAGCGGGTCCGTCACACCGTGGCGCGACTTCGGATAGACCATCAACTCAAACTGCTTCCCGGCCTTCTGCAATTCGTAAACAAACTGAATTGTGTTCTGCATGTGAACGTTGTCGTCGATGGTTCCGTGAATCAGCAGCAGTTTCCCACTTAGGTCCCTGGCTGCAGTAACAGGTGAACTCTTCTTGTAACCCTCGGGATTGTTTTGCGGAGTTCCCATGTAGCGTTCGGTGTAAATCGTGTCGTAGTCGCGCCAGTCCGCCACCGTTCCGCCGGCGATTCCCACCCGGAAACTCTTGCTGTGAGTCAGCGCATAACTCGTCATGAAGCCGCCGTAGCTCCAGCCCCAAATGCCAATTCGACTCCCATCAACATAAGGCTGGCTCTTGAGCCAGGAGACGCCATCTTCGAGGTCACGGAGTTCTAACTCGCCAAAATTCTTGTACACCGGCGCCGTCGCCT
>DATKIS010000528.1:0-3712 GCA_035543975.1 Pyrinomonadaceae bacterium | reverse complement strand
AACCCGGAAGGGAAAGCGGGTGGAGAAACAAGCCAGCGGTTTCGCAAACGACACGGGCAGGGTCCTGGAAAAGTTGATCCGCAGAAGCTGCCCTACTACGTGTTGATAGTGGGTTCGCCGGCCGAGATTTCGTTTAAGTTTCAGTATGGTCTGGATGCCGAGCATGCCGTCGGCCGCTTGTACTTCGACGACGACACAAACTACGCCGCTTACGTTAAGAGTCTGCTGACCTATGAAGCTCTGGCAAACCAACCGAGAGCCCGACGAGTGGCCATCTTCTCTCCGGCGAATCCTGGTGACGAGGCGTCCGGCCTTAGTGCCACAGAATTGGCGGAACCTCTCAGCAAAGTGCTGGACAACAAGTCACTCAAGTTAGAGAACGGGGACGCGGTCGAATATCGCACGGAACTAATCAATGGCGCCGGGGCAACCAAAGCCGCGCTCTCCAACCTGCTCACCCGCGCCACAAATCAACCCGCCCTGATTTTTACTGCTTCGCACGGCTTGGGATTTCCGCGTGGAGACTCGCGTCAGATTCCGGAACAGGGTGCCTTGGTCTGCCAGGATTGGCCGGGACCGGTGAACTGGCCCGAAGGTCAGGCGATCCCTGAAAGCATGTACTTCGCCGGGAAGCACCTTCCGGCGGACGCCCGACTGGATGGACTAATCCTTTTCTCGTTCGCCTGCTATAGCGCCGGCACACCTCAACTGGAAGATTTCGCATACCTGAAGCAACAGAAGCCTGAGGAGTTGGCGCCGCAGCCCTTCGTGTCACAACTTGCTCAGCGGATCCTGGCCCAGGGGGCAATGGCTTTCATTGGCCACGTTGAGAAGGCGTGGGACTACTCGTTTCTCTGGGAGGGTGTGGGACGTGACATCGGCACGTTTCAAAGCACTATCGAGGCCATCCTCAAGGGTAAGCCCGTGGGACACGCACTGGAATATTTCAACTACCGGTACCTCAACCTCGCGCGCGAATTAACGGAGAGCGAAGAGGAAGGAATGCTGGCCCAGTACAACCTGGGTGAGCCGATCGACCCGGCTGAGCTGGTAGGCCTGTGGACCGCTCATAACGACGCGCGAGCTTATGTTTTGTACGGCGACCCATTTGTCCGTATCAATCCGTCTGTAATGGCGATGGCCTAGAAAATCTCACGAAAGGAAACCTCCGACATGAAGTCCTTAAGATTTGTGCTGCCACTCTTGACGCTGTTTTTGGCAGGCATCCTGTTGTTTTCACCTGGCCTGAACGGCGCTTCGGCGCAACCCCCAACTCCAACCCCAACGCCAACTCCGGAAAACCCCGGCCCAGACAATCCTCACCCCCTCCACCCACCGGCAAGATCACAACCAGTGAGACCAAGCTGGTCTTTAAAGTCCGGTCCGGAGAGGCGCAGCAGCGCACGTTTAACGTCGAGGGCAACCCTCTACCCAAGATTGGGGTATCGCTTCATGACCTGGTGGACGGCCCAACCGGATTGGTTCTGTTGAGCAGTAACGTTAGGGTCACGTCAGTCCGAGATGAAGCCTCGAAGAAGGAAGTCTTTAATGTCACGGTTAGCGAAACAACGAAACCAGGCCACTACCTGGGCAAGATGGACCTTGTCCTCGCCGACAAGCCAACCGAGAAGCTGCTCTCGATTGATCTCGACGTGACGTCCCGAGGCGCACCCTCAGTCGATTCCGACGTAAGCTCTAAATCGCTAACCTTAAAGTTGGGCGAGTCGTGGTGGGATTTGCCTTACCTCGGCCAGCCGGCGCCGCTTCCGGGCCCGTCTCCGGCCAGCTCGCCGGCCGCCAACACAGTGGTTGCTGAATTCGACATTTACCTTATCCAAAGTGGAGGGCAACCGGCCATAATCCAGAGCGCTGAATTTCTTGGCATGAGGGGCACCGCCGGCGTTGACCTGCCTGCCGGGGTCGTTCGAGTAAGCACTGGTTTTCCTCTGACCATCAATGGTAACGGCACGGCCGGCCTCAAGATCCAGGCTGGCGGTTATGATCTACCGGCCGGTGAATACAACGGAACATTGCAAATCAACGTGGCGGAGCAAACGGCCCCCGTCAAGATTCCAATCAAAGCGCTGATCAAGAATGGTCCATTACTGGCATTCATAGTCTTGGTCAGCGGACTTCTGGCTGCCTTCCTGTTTGGATGGTGGAATTCAAAAGGAAAAGCAGCCCGCGACCTGATCACGCTCATCCAGCAACTCGAAGTGGACATCAGTGATGGAGAGAAGCTCCAAATAGGGGAGCGAAACCAGGCAATCGCGCTCCTGAAAAAAACGGTGGACGGCATTGAGGCCAAGGAGTCGGCTGCGGAGGTGCAGAAGAAATTTGACGCGGCGCAGGCCTATGTTGCTGAAACACGGGCGGCCGCCCAGGCGTTCATCACCGACAAGGTGGAGCCTTTGTTGACGAAGACCGCAGGGATTGCACCAGGGAAAACTATTCGCGAGGGATTCGTTAGGAAGCTGGAAGCAGTCAAAAAGAATATCATCGCTGGCAAGTATCAACTGCTTGATGACGCGAAACAACTGATCGAAAAACCGCTAAACGGCATCGTAAAACAAGTGGCGGTGTTTGAAGCGGTGGTCAATGAATTCAGCAAGGTTGAAGCCGAGAAGCAGGTTGACGCCGCAACGAAGATGGACGCTGCCACCACTCTAGTTGAATTGCGCAAGGCGCTAACTGATGCTGGGCTCACCCTCCCAGGGCCAGCCCCCGGAGTTTCGTTTGCGATTGGTGGGGAGCCGGAACTTGCAGGTGGCTCATCGAGTCGCCTTCAACTTAGCACAAAGACCCAGTTACAGCTCACTCTGGGCTCGGCGATCGTATCGATCATCTTTTTCCTGTTTGCCCTGGCAGTTGGGTGGATTTCTATTTACGTCAAATCCGACACCTTCGGCGCGAATCCGATGGAGTACATTACGCTTTTCCTTTGGGGCGCGACGGCAGAAGCGATTCGGGGACAAACAATTACCCTCACGAACCTTAAGACCATTGTTAAAGAGACGCCCGGCGAAGCCGGCTGAAAGTCACGGAACAAGAACACCTTCCGGAGGGGACGAGGCCTGCGGTTGCGGAGCTTCGTCCCCTGGCTCAATGACGATGGTGCATTCCCACTATTGCCGTGCGGCTAAAACGAATCAGGTTGCGAGGTTCAAAGCTTCTGGGCGCCAGCGCGCCACTTATCGAAACTCGTCCTCGCAACCTGAAACTTGTAAGATCTGCAATGCCGGCGCCGTTACGGATTTCTGGTGATGAGTCCTCCACCCAAAAACAGCGCGCCCAGAATAAGATGTATGCCGTGATCGACCTTGCCGAGCATCAGCGGGCCGATATGCCATGGATCCGGCATTAATAGGCCTACTACCCCAAGCAGCAGATAGACTAGTCCGAAGACAAGGCAAAAGGTTTTAGCGCCACCCAGAGTACCGGCAAAGCCGAAGTACAGTGCCAACACTCCGGATACGAGGTGAACCATATTGTGTGCCGCATAGCCAGGTCCGACGTGGGCGCCGATCGGATCCAAAACGTGAGTGAATCCGAGTATGCCGACCAGCAGCAATACCAAACCCAAGATCTTCGCAGCGGTTTTTGCCATGACTACACCTTCATCTCCTCTAACGAACTGTTAACTACCGAGCGGTCGCAACGTGAGAAAACCGGACGGCCGCGCTAAAAGGCGAGGGAAAAGTCAGAATCGAAT
>DATKIS010000527.1:0-7273 GCA_035543975.1 Pyrinomonadaceae bacterium | reverse complement strand
ATACCAACTTCCGCGGACGAACATTCTGTCTGACGAGCCAATGCTTTGATCGATGCGGAAAGTGAAGTTGTCGTAGGGCTTCGTCTTCTCCGCTAAAGTTGAATCAAGAATATTGCCGAGCAGGCCGGGACGCTTAGGCTCGCCCATCTGGGCCAAAAGCGCCTTCGCCACCGGGTTGATGCGATTTGCGGGAATAATGTTTCCGGCAAAGGCAGTGCGGCAAACATTTCCCACCGCACATCCGTTCGCACCTGTGCCGACAATGCCGCTTAACGGATCATAGATTGTCAGGCCGGCGATGCCGGAGAAATTCCCGTCCTTTAGCTGCTGCGTCGGAACGAACGGGGTTCCTGCCTGGTCGAAACGTGGACGCGAGTCACGAATCGCTTCATAGGCAAACAAGAAGAAGGTCTTGTTCTTCCCGTTATAAACCTTCGGGATCACAATGGGACCACTGATGCTGAATCCGGGGCGGTTGGAGAAAGTGTCCGGACGGCCCTGGCGTCTCGCATTCCCAAAGTAATCGTTTGCGGCCGAGCCGCCGGGCTCCGTCCACCTGTAAGCGGTACCGTGAATCTTGTTGGTGCCGGATTTGATACTGATGCTCGTGACGCCTCCTTCAGTATTACCAAACTGGGAGTCAAAGGTTGCCGTCTGCACTTTGAATTCCTGAACGATGTCACTGGGGGGAACGTAAGTAGCGATGACTTCGTTGGCATTGGCCGTGGCGGTACTGGGCGCGCCATCGATCAGCAAGTCGCTACGGTTGCCGCGGGTCCCGTCCATGGCGTAACCAATGATATGGGTTGGCTCAAATGGCCGGTCGAGTCGGGCACTGCCCGTGTAGGTAACGCCCGTGGCCAGACCGATCAGGGTGTACGGATCGCCATGGACCAGCGGGAGTTCAGCCATCCGCTTCTCGTCAATCGTCTGGCCCAGATTGGCATCAGCAACATTCAGGTTAGCGGCCTCAGCAGTGACCGTGACTGTTTCCGTAGTCCCACCCACTTCGAGTCCAATATCGAGGTTGCGGTTCTCATTAATTTGCAGGACCACTCCGTCTTGAATGTATTTTTTGAAACCCGTGGTTTCGACCACCACCTGGTATGTTCCGGACAGCAGGTAGTTTGCCTGGAACAGACCCTCGTCGTTCGTCGTCAAGGAAACGGTTGTACCTCTCGCCACATCAGTAATACTGACTGACGCTCCGGAGATTGCGGCCTTGGAGGGATCCAGAACGCGGCCGGTGATCTTCCCGCGTACTTCTTGAGCGCGCAGTGACACCGGTGAAAAGATCATTAGTGCGAAAACCATCGCGCCGTACACGAAGCTAGTGGTCGTGAGTTTTGATTTCATCATTATCTCCTCTACGGTGGTAACCGCTTGCCTTTTTCAAGCCAATCATTGCGGGAAGGTGATCTAAATCGCGCCGACTGTGAATCCTCCAACTTTGCAGGATTACAGTGGTGACCTTCGAACTGCGACACCTTAGAACTGGGACGAATTGCGTTGAACTACGGAGAGTGCTCTTGCGCTCTAGAAAGCCCTTGTGGTTTTACCAATCATCCGACGCTTGGAAGCTAAATTGGTCAGCCACCGGTTAACATTACCGGAATGGAGGCTTGACCATTTCTAAGACCGGATCCCCTTGCTCGATGACTGTTAGCGAGAACTCCTGATATGAATGCGCGTATTCTGTGCCAGTCTGGCGAATCTGTCAAGGATTTTGTTAACCGCATTTCCTAGCCAATCTGAGGCCAGGCGACGAGTGGGTAAGACCAATTGGCCAGTAAGGCATTGAGTTCTTGGTTGGAGCGGTGCTCATTGAGGGTGAGGTCATGGCACCAGGGGCGCATTGCCTCGTGGGCAATGGGTTCGCCGAGCGACTTTCTCCACAAACGGGAGCTCGGCCTGGTTAACGGGCCGGTCTCAGCTTCCTCTGCCAGGCCGGATAATCGACTGCCAACAGCTTTGCCGGCTCATCAACGTACCAGCTGTAACCATTTCGCCGCTCTTCCTCGATCTCCATCACGTCATATTTGATTCGGCTATCGCGACCAATAAATATTGGACGATTGGTCTTGAGCTCATAGAAACGCGCCCAGAGCGGGCCGGCGTTAGGATCCTTTATCACCACCCGATCGTAGCCGCGTGATTTTGCCGCGTTGGGTTTCTCTTCCCACCTGATGCCAGTCAGTTTCGACTTTTCAAACCAGGCGATCGCAGACTCCACCGCGTTCATAACGCGTTCGTCCGGCTGCTTGATGCTCATGAGGAACTTCACAATCCCGACGCTTTCACCGCCGGTTAGCGACGCGGGCTCAAAGGCCCTGGCCGGCGCGGGCGCCAGCGTGACCTCGTCGTGCTGTGCTCCCCAGACGGTCAGTTTCCCATCCACGACGACCTGCGTTTTTAGAATCACTTCAATGCCCCGAGCCACGGCGGCTTCTGAACGGCGGCGGAGGTCCTCATCGACAAATGAGTAGGTCGGCTTTTTTTTGGCGATGTCGTTGAGAAGTTTCATCACGCCGATCATCGCGCCGTCGTTAAAAGTGATGTGAGTGTAATAACCCTTACGAAGCGGATAGTACTGCGGCCAGCCGCCATTTGCCTGCTGCGCCTCGAGCAGATAGTCGATGCCTTTGAGGAAGGCTGCACGGTAGCGCTCGATCTTTTTGGCTTCATAGACCCGGGCGAGATATGCCAGTTGAGTGAAGGTGGAACCATTGTCGATGTTCGAATTGGTTTCCGGCTTGAGCTTTAAGATGCCCGCCTTCTCCTCTTCACTGAGCGGCTTCGCCATGTCGATGTTCTTCGACCAACCGCCAGTTTGGTGCTGATACAGGAGAACATTATCGGCGATGCGTAAGGCTTCATCACTCGAGTACCACTCTGGCTTTTGCTTGAGGCTGTTGCTCCATTTGGTTGAACCGGCGGCGGCAGTGTCCACGGTTGATCTCTGCGCACTACTGCTCGCCAACATGACACCACTCAAAGCAATTCGCACTACATAGGCCGCGATTCGATTAGTCATTCAACTTCCCTGTTTCGACTGGCTGCTTATTTTGTTCATTAGGAACACGAGCCGCCTGATAGTTAATCAGACGGCTCGCGTCAGTACTTGCCGGAGGGCAGTCGCGCCCTACGACTGGTTAGAAAGTGAACTTCACTCCGAGCTGAACATCTCGCGGGAGATTCCGCTGAGTTGTGTAACGAGCATAACTCGCGTTGTTCGGATCGGAACTAAGATCGATGAAGTAAGGATGGTTGAAAGCGTTCAATGCTTCACCGCGAAGTTGCAGTCGCATAGTTTCGCCAAACTTGAAGTTCTTAGACATCGAAAGGTTGACGCTGTAGAACGGCTGATGGCGAAGGTTGTCGAGCGTTGTCGGCACGTTGCGGAGGCTGAAGCTATTGAGTCGCAATAGGCCGGTGGTATCGAAGGCCGGGCGGTCAATACCGTACTTGCCTCCCTGCCCGTCGTTTTCTCCAGCGTGGCTGGTCAGAGCCGTAACATCGCCGGCGTAGAACAAGGGTGTTCCAAAGAGTATCGGATGACCGGACTGCCATTCATAGGTGCCGTTCAGCTGCCAGCCGCCAACCACATAATCCAGGGCACGATTCATGTCCTTGCCCAATTTCCGATCACGGCCCAGGGGCAACTGGTATACGCCAGCCACAGTGAAGCGGTTTGGACGATCGTCGGTTCCGACTCGATTCTCCAATTCGGGATCAGACGGGTTTAGATAAGCCAGCTTCTCCCGCAGCTTCGAGCGCGTATAAGTCAGGTTGAGACTCAAGTCCTTCGCGAACCGCTTGCTTGCCTGAAGCTGTAGCGCGTTGTAACGATTTGAGCCGTTGTATTCCTGCACCCAGACATTTGCGAACTGCGGAAACTGGAGTAGGGACTGGGCCCGCGAGATAGTTCCCGCCGTATTGAAGCCGCTGGTTGAATTTGGCGTGTTATTGAACAAGCCGACAAAAGGATTGGTGATTGTGCCGGACAGAAAAGTATTCGCCGCCGAATCCAACGCAATGGCCGTGGCATTGTCGGTGACCGTGGTCAAGTTGGCCAGGTTCTGGCGTGGCACGAAATTCAGATTACGGTTAACCGCCATGTCGTAGCCCCATGAAGAGACGAAGTTAGCCTCGACTACAAATTGCCCCGGTAGCTCTCGCTGAAAACCGAAGATCATCCGCGCGAACTTTGCGTTCTTGCGGTCAAGCGGGATCAGGCCGGTGTCCGACGCGCCCAAGGTTCCGCCGACGCTCGTCAGCAGACCCAGACTCGAACCGAAAGCCGAGGAAAAGCCACTGGGGAACGGATTATCGAGAGTCGCTACAAACGTGCGGCCCTGATTGTTAGTTGGCGTAAACGGGGTGGAGGAGGAGAAGCCTGTCTGTTTGATATCGTCCTGAATAATTCGGAAGGGCGACATGAAGATACCGAAGCCGCCTCGGACTACAGTCTTCTCATTGAGCTGATACGCGGCACCCACTCGAGGCTGCCAGGTGTTCTTGTCCGTGTTCCACAGATTCCGATTATTGTCGTCGGCGTAGGTCACTCCTCCCAGCACGGCAAACTGATCGGGCAAGCGCGGGAAATTTGTGGCCCGGTTGGCGTCCGCGTTATAGGCTGCCAGGTAAGCTGCCTTGGCTGCTGCTTGAATCGGACTAGGCGTCGTCGCGTCAAAGCCACGAAGGAGTCGGTTGTATCGTTCGGTCAAACCTAGCTCGAGTTCGTAACGCAATCCCAAGTTGAGCGAAAGCTTCGGCGTCAACCGCCAATCATCCTGGACATAAAACCCGTGATAGAGAGATTGGACGGAGTAGCTGGTCGAAGTCTGGTCGATCAGGCTCTGAGAGGTTGAGGCAGTAGGAATTCCAAACAGGAAAGCCGCGACATCACGACCGTAAAGATTGCGATTCCGTTCGAGGTTAGTCGCGTTATCGCTGTTGGTTGCGGTGGTCGTGGTTATAGTGGTGTAAGTACCGTCGAAGAAAAAGCGTCCACCCTGAAAACCGTTGGTCGCCAGATTCTCACGCAGCCCGCGTAAGTCGTAACCATACTTCAATGCATGGTTCCCGACGATCTGAGTCATGGTCGGCTGGATGGAGGCTACATAAAACGGGCGGCGCAAACCTTCATTGTAGTCCGCTCGGTTTGAACCCAGGATGGATCTCACCGGCCGGCCGGCATCGTAAGTTCGGATATCGAAACGCGGCAAATATTGATAACCGCGCATCGCCGCCAGGGCGGCACCAGTGAAGCCCAGCTGCGCCGGATCGAAGGATTCTGCAGGCTGCCGTTCCTGTACAAACCTGCTGAAGTTACCTCGTATATCCAGGACCATCGTGTTCGACAACGTCGCCGTATAGTCCAGACTCGCCCCGTCGTTGGTCCGGTATTCAATGCCTTGAGTTATTGGTGTACCGGTCCAATTGTAACGGTCTTCGGGATTGAAGCTGTGATAGTACTTGCCATAAATCGATTGCGTGTCACTGATTCGGTGATCGACGCGGGTAATCCATGATCTGTAGTTGGAACTCCGGATCATGTTTGAAGAATAGTTCAGCGTTCCATCCGCATTGCCTGGCACGTTGGGGGATGGATATAGCTTGAAATAAGCGACGGCAACCGGGTTGAGCCTGTTCAAGGGAATGATGTTCAAGCCAAGTGGATTGGCGGTAGTGGCCCGGGAAGGATCGGCGATCACGGTGCGCGTAACGGCGCAGGTCGCTGGAGCATGACAACCGGAAGCGGGATCATAAATCCTGACCGGCTGCGGCAAGCTCAGCAGAGATGAAAAATCCCCCTGCCTCATCGCCGCCGTCGGCACGGTGAAGAGCTGTGGCTCAGCCTCGCTATTTTTGAGGCGCTCATACGCAAAGAGAAAAAACGTTTTGTCTTTGCCGTTATAGATCCCGGGGATCCGCACTGGCCCATTCAGAGACGCACCGTAACGATTGTAAGTCCGGTCGGGCTTTGGCTGACCAGCCCTGTTGGTAAAGAAGTAATTCGCAGTGCGACTCTTGGCCCGGTTGAACTCGTAAACCGAGCCATGGAAATTGTTGGTTCCGCTTTTGACGGCGACGTTCACTGTCGCGCCGGCTGCGTAGCCCTGCTGGGCGTCGAAGTTGCTCGTTTGAACTTTGAATTCCGTCACTGCATCCGAGGGCGGAGAGAATCCGACGCCGCCGTCAGCCGCGAAATTCGGCGAGCCATCCAGAGTTACCTGATTGGGACCCGTCGCACCGTTTGCGCGAAACGCGGCCAGGTTGCCATTGGAGGTCGGGCTGGTGAATGCCGGGTTGCCGGTATAGGACACGCCGGGAGCAAGGGTCGCGAGCTGGTAAGGACTCCCGTCTATCAAAGGCAGCTCGTTGATCTGTTTGCTGGAGATGACACTGCCCGTGCTGACCGAGCCGGTTTCCAGGGGCGTAGACGAGCTGACAACCATTACCATCTCGCCCACACCTGTAACCTGCATGGGCACATCAAGCGTCCTCTTCGCAGCAACGCTAATCTGAAGTCCGTCACGAGTCGCTGTCGCAAAACCGGTGGCGGTTACCGTCAGCGAATAGCTTCCCGGTTGCAGGAGCGGGAACGTGTAACTGCCTTCATCATTGGTGGTGGCGGTCGCGTCAACGTTTGTCTCGATGTTCTTGACGACTACGGTCGCGCCCGGCAACACGGCTCCGTTTGGATCAGTTACCTTGCCCGTGAGCGATCCGCGAGATTCCTGAGCGCCGGCCGCCCCAAACGCAATCAGAATAAAGGCGGCTACAACCATGCTGCCGCGGGTAAGTGAATACTTAGACATACGTTTTCCTTTCTGCATTACTGAACGAAGGGCATCTGGGGGTGCCTCGAGCTAGTGTCGTGAGTTCTATCCGGTCAGCCCAGACATCCGGGTTCGCGGCGGCTCAGTGAATTCTTAACTTCTTTATGGTCGTGACCCGGACCAGAAGGACCGAGGGCATTCTCGAGTTCGGCCCCTGAGCCGAAACATCTCGTCGATCGGCAATTGAAGCTCAGCCACCCGAATCTATCAGCGGCTCGGCTCAATGTCAGAGCAGGCTTGCCTACCGTTTGGTTTGACCACTTCAGGAAAGTCTCCTCTTTGCCAATTGCCGTGGAAAAACTTCAGGAGAACTCTCGCGGCCCAAACCGATTCCCGGTTACTCGCCAACAATAACCAACTAAACAAACGCTCAAACGGTGGGTCGCATTCTCCCCGAATACCCCCGACTTGTCAAGTAATTACTTTTG
>DATKIS010000526.1:0-11660 GCA_035543975.1 Pyrinomonadaceae bacterium | reverse complement strand
TTTCGTTGTCGAGTTGTGAAGTTGCTTCGTCAAGGGTGAGTATCGCGGCTCCACTGAAGAGTTTGAGGAGTGCCCGTGCGATGGCAACACGCTGTCTTTCCCCGCCAGAAAGGCGCTGACCGCGCTCACCGACTTCGGCGTCCAAACCGCCAGGCAATGAGTCGATCAAATCCAGCGCCTCCGCATCGCGCAACACTTCAAGGATCTCTTCCTCCGAAGCGTTTTCATGGCTGTAAACCACATTTTCCCTGATGCTACCCTGGAACAAGTGCACGTCTTGACTGACCATGCTCACCGCTCCTCGCAGGTCTTGGAGATTCAAATCCCGAATATCGGTACCATCCAATAGTATTCGTCCTGAATCGGCATCGTAAAAGCGCAAGAGAAGGTTGAGTAAAGTGCTTTTGCCGGATCCGGTGGGACCGACGATGCCGAGCATTTCTCCCGCTTTTAATGAGAAGGAAACATTATTCAGGACCTTGACTGAAGCGCCGTAGCTGAAGGAGACGTTCTCGAATACGACATCGCCGCGCACGGTTTCCGGTAGTCGCGCAGATCCACTCCGGATTTGAGGACGCGCGTCCAAGACTGCCGCAAGATGCTCTGCCGAGTTAACAGCTCCGTGATATGACGCTATCACCTGCTCAATATCCTTCAGGGAGGCCACCAGTTCAGGGAACAAAACCGCAGCCATGAAGTACTGGCCCTTTGTGATCTTTCCTGCGGCTGCCAGATGACCTCCGTACGCCATCGTCAAAAAATACCCGGTGTGTGTAAAGGCCATGTTTAGTTGGGATTGAATGGCTGACACTGACACGGCTGACAGCTCAGCCTGTGAAAGAAGCCGGTTGGCACTGCTAAGGCGGAAGGATTCTCGTCGCTCGGCTGTAAAGCTCTTGACATCGGCGATGCCAGTGAGGTTGTTTTCGAGCATCTGAGTGAAATCACTAGACGCATCTCCCGATATGGCATAGCGTTCGTTGGCTTTTCTGCCCCAAAAATGTGATGAGACCACAATGAAAGGCACGGTGAGAAAAGTTAGCAGCGCGAGCCCGGGCGAAGTGAGGATTAGAACGGTGCCGTAAACGGCTATGACTATCGCCAGCTCCAAAATTTGGTCGCCAGCCTCCTCCACTAAATCCCTGATCCGGTTTGTGTCCTCAGTGACAAGCTTAACGAGATTGCCCGTTCCATGGCTGTCGAAGAACGCCATGTCTTGATCTTGAATTACGGTAAGCAGTTCAGTGCGAAGATTGTGCTGGGCCTCATGTGCGATTCTGCGCCACGCCTTCTTACGTAGATTCTCCGTCAGGAGCTCCGCGCCCACCAGAAGAAGAGACACACCGGTCATGAAAAGGGTGCGGGATCTTTTGCTCACCAATCCCAAAGCACTCATGACGCGCGACCCTTCCCCCGCCGCGGTATTGAAGATTGCTACAAAACAGAATGCCAGGGTAACCCCAACGACATGACCCACGATAGAAAGAAGAACCGGCCCAACCAGCTTCTTGCGGTCCGGTAGGGCCAGCCTGAGAACACGTGAAATTGGTGAGGCGGTGGTTTGGTCTACATCCTCATGGTGAACTCGAGAAGCAAGATCACTCAATGCTTCTCGAATCAATGACTCGACATGAATGCCGACTGTTTGTGGCGCGTAAAGGACCAGAGCCCTACCTGAGACGGGATTCGCCTTTACCTCAAGAACGCCCGGGTATTGCAGTAGACTCTTCTCGAGTGCCCGCGCCAGGTTCGGATTCAGCCGAATGGCCTTCACCTCCCATCGCTCCCGACCCTTTATGGCTGAGAGCAGTCGTGGTGCGGATTCATCCTGTGGAGAGACCTCTCTCCGCGGGATCATTACATAACCTCCCGGTCATTCTCTGAAAGTTCTTGATTGGCTTCGGCTGTCAGGTCGCTAAAATCTTCCATGGCCTGCTGTGAAACCTCCTTGACCTTAGTCTTTGCCTTGAGGCCAAGTTTGATCCCCTCTTTTGTGAGAAGCCGCCAGTGTTGGGCCAGGAGTACACCCGAAGCAAGGCCTGCGAGGCCCGCAAATAATGTCCTCATTTTCATGTTATTTGTTGTACTCACTCCGCTTTCGACTGACTACGATACAGTCGAGAGCATCCTGTGATTAGGAAGCAGTTTTATCAGCAGGCCGTCCACCGAGTGCTTCATGGATATGGTGACCTGTCGTTGCTTTTGTAAAAGAATTGGCAGCGACTATGAGGAGACCTGGTAACCCGAAAACGGATTTGGCAAGTATACCAAGGCCAAGATGAAGTACTCCTTGGCCTATGTCGCCATTGATGAGATTGCTGCCTCCCGGAATCACGATTTCACTTGCAAATTGCAACCCAGTTTTTAGCGGTCTAACTTCTTCTGTTTTCGTCGGCATTTCAATCCTCCTGTTACGTTTCTTATGAGTGAGGCTCGACTGTCGTGTGGGCCGGGTGCTCACCTCGGTATTCCTACGCGGTTTCTCATTGAAGTAACTAATTAACTTTGTTTCTCGCTAACTGTATTCTGAATGCTCTCGTTTCTGCAAGAGATTTTTCATGGTTTGCTAAATCGTGGTTTGATCGTTGTTTAAAAATTCAGACATTTCGGCAAGGATCGAAGTGTCCGTGGCGGTTTTTCATCGCTTCCAAAAGGGGACCGTAGGTGATCGAAAAGGAGTTATCGAGGTGTTCGTGCCTGGTCACCCACCAACCGGCCAGCGGGCGCATGGGCTAACGACAAGTCAGACATAACCTATGTTGTTAGCAAATTAAAATGTCCGGTGTTATTTGCAAGTGAAGTGTCCGATTGGTTCATTTAGTCTCCAGCAGTAGTAGCTGTGGAAATGTGGGAAAGTCAGGCGGCTTTTTGGCCTGACTTTTCCAAGCCGAGGTGGGGAGCGACGGTTTTGGTCGCTTTCCTCGGTGGCGTCATTTCCATAGCTGGTTGGCCGTCAGCTGTGTAGCGGCCAACCAGATGTGGACCAAAAGTAATGGAGAGCGTCTGGTCCAGATGTTCGTGCACAGTCACTCTGCAACCCGCCAAGGTCTCCCGAAGTTTGGAGCGTTCGAGCTGCCAAATGCGATTGCCAAAGCTGACCGTGTTATCCCGGGCGACGACGCGCTCATGTTGCAATGAGAAAACCAGATCCAGCTCTTTCCGCCGCAAGGGCACGAAAGCAGTGCCGCGCTCGCTGGCTGCAACGCTGAAACGGCGGTTGAACTCCCGCACATATTCTTCTCGGAGAAACCGATTAGCTGCCGCCACCGTGGTGATCTTTCGCAGCCTCAGTTCTTGCGGCAGCCGTCCTTGCCAGGTGCCAAAACCTCGCTCACTACGACCACGAGCCTGTGGTGAATAGGCCGGAATCATCTGAATCCCCAACTGTCTTAAGGCTCTGCCAACCTGGCTCAAGCGGTTGTGGTCCACCGGCTCGTCAGCCTTGGGCGTGAGAAAGAAATGGCTGGCTCTATCGCTATAAAGCCCGCAAAACACGCCCTGCTGCTCAATCACCTCACGCAATCCGGCCATCACCGTGTGGGTCGATTCCTGCTCCACCAACTGCGCGTAATAGATCTCGCTGGTGGCGTCATCCATGATCACCAGCAAGTCGTACCAGCGATGATCGCAGAACCACTGATGCTGACTGCCATCAATATGCAACAGCATGCCCGGTAGTGGTCGTCGCGGCCGACGTTTGCGATGCACTCCGCGCTTCCGCGCGGCTTGACCAGTCCAGCTCCCTGCAAGGCTTGCTTCACCCAAGTGTAGCTCAGCTTGATCCCGTGCTCCTCGCACAGCTTCTCGTGGAAGTGCCGCAGGTTGAATCAAAATACTGCTGCTGGTACAAACGCAACACCTCCTCCCCCGTGGCCAACGGCACCCGCTTCGGCGAAGCACCCCGCGCCGCCGATCAAACAATCCTTCATATCCTTCATGCTCAAACCGGGTGTGCCAACGCTGCATCTGCCGGCAACTGATCCCCAGAATCTCCGCCGCCTGAAACCAGGTGATCCGCTTGGCCATCGCCCGCAACATTACGTCTTGTAGTTTCATCGCCCGCTCCACTGCGGCCGGTGTCATTTGCTTCATAACAGCATCCTGTCATGCAGCTCTGACCCCCTCCGCTCAGATCGGACACTTCATGTGTTAATTCGATCGGACATATCATGTGCTAACGACAAGTCAGACATAACCTATTGACAACGAAATTTGAGGAGCGTATAAGCCACTCGTTGGACTCACAGTCTCGACCTCAGTGTAAGTCGTGCCCAGATGAGACTTAGATCCATTAGCAAGTTTCCTAATTCTAGTATTGGTCTCTCAAATTGGCCTCCCAAGCAGCTGTTGAAAAGTAAACCTCGATTCATGGTTCCAAACTAAGGGAGCGTTGCTGCTCCTGGTGCTCTACAGCGTTCGCAATGCGCGACTGCCAATTTAAGAGCGGAACTACAAGATGTTGTTTGGCTGGTTCGTAGTCCGGAACGCCGATGGGCAGATTTGGCATCCGACCACCCTCGCAGCGAATCGCGAGGTGGTTGTTGCGGGCGACAGTGTTTAGGAATTCTGCGCTGGAGTGTTGACGACCAGGCGCGCAAAAAATGTTCGAACAAAAACTAACAATTACCAGTGACCCGGATGACACTTCTACAAAAAGAACGCGAGACACTCGAACGGTTTCTCCCAGGACTCGACGTTAAACTCAAAGAGGTTCCCTTGCTGGAATTAGAAGCTCCGGCAAGCCCAGGATTGCAACTGTTCCGCGAACATAGGGGCCCGGCGCTGTTGGTTCCCAAGGAGTACGGCGGTCTGGGCGCCAATCCACTCGAAGTCGCTCAAATTAATCGTGCACTCGGCAGCCGGTCGCCGTCTCTGGCCATCGCCACCAACATGCATACATGCACAGTTGTTGCGATTCCGCCGTGCGAGTCAACGGCCGAACTGTTGCAGGGCATCGCGCAAAATAACCTGTACCTGGCGTCCGGCTTCGCGGATGGTCGCGCGGGAACCAGCGTGCTCGCGCCTGACATGACGGCTGAACCAACTTCCAATGGCTGGCTTTTGAGCGGCAGCAAGAAGCCCTGCAGTCTTTCTCAATCAATGGACTTTCTGACAGCCAGTGTCCTACTGCCATCACCTTCCGGGAACGGCGATCAAGAGTTGGCGCTCGCCACGATTCCAGCCGATTCGCCCGGAATAAAAGTTTTGCCTTTCACTGACAGGTGGGTCCTTGCTGGATCTGAGACCAATGAGGTTGTGCTCAATCGTGTAGAGGTGCCGAATGAATACATCTCATATTTTGGTAACGCAGAAGAACTGAATTCCGCGATTTCGAAAGCCTTTCTTGTATTCGAGTTGTTTGTGTCGGCGTGTTACCTCGGCGTAGCTAGTGCCCTGGTGGAGCGCGTTTTTGCGGGCAGCAAAGGTTGCGCAGTTGAACGACTGTCACTGGCTATCGACTTAGAGGGAGCAATGGCGGCGCTCGAAGGTAGCGCGCATATGATAATGGGCGGGGATGAAGATGCCGCTGCCGTTGCTAAATCTCTTTTTGTGCGCTACTCAGTCCAGCGCTCCATTGAAAGGGTAACCGCAAAAGCAACTGAGTTACTTGGGGGTATGGCGTTTATGGGTTCGAGCGACGTAGTTTGCCTCTACGCCGCAGCGCGAGCATTGGCGTTTCATCCGCCTTCCCGAATGAGCATAGCACCGGCGCTGGATAACTATCTGATGGGGCAAGCGCTCGTTATGCCGTAGCGTCTCGGCGAAGAATCCATCTAAGCTGCGGGAAGGGTTGTGGGCAATCGCGAAGCAATTCCAGTTGCGAGAGGCCACTACCAAATCGAGATTTGTGATGATCATTTTTCGAATCACAGCCTTACTGTTTATTACGCTCGTACACTTGGTGGGGTACCTGATTGCTGCTGCTTGCTCCAGCCGCGACGAGCGCACAGTTATACAGGCAGAATGGCTGCGCCGTTACTTGGTCCGATCAGGTCCCGTCTATATCAAGATCGGTCAAATCATCTCTACCCGTTCAGATCTCATTCCTGAAGAGTGGGTGCGCACGCTCAAGACATTGCAAGATGCCGCGCCTCACATGAACCAGGCGCAAACGATCAAGATGATTGAGCGAGAGCTCGGCCGTCCGATTGACCAGGTATTCAAGGAGTGCTCAGTCCAACCCATCGCAAGCGCCTCTATCGCGCAAGTCCACAAGGCAACTCTGCTCGATGGCCGGAAAGTCGCGGTAAAACTTGTCAAGAAAAACATTCCTCAACAGATTTACTGGAACCTGCGCATCATCTCGGCTCTTGTGAGACTGGCACATTCTCTGGTGCCTTCCGCTCGACGGTTAAATCTACCGAAACGTTTTGAAGAACTCAGCGTGCTCATCGTCAGACAAGCGGATATGAAGCAAGAAGCTCGCAGTCAAGAGCTTATCTATTCGAACTTTCTGGGCCATCCTTACGTGAGAGTGCCGGCAGTTTTTCCGGAACTGAGCACCGCCGGAATGCTCGTGATGGAATTTATGGAAGGGATAAGCGGACAAGATGTCCATTTGGTCCGTTGCCCTCGATCCGTGCTGGCGCAGCGCCTTCAGGACTCCATCTACACGATGCTGTACATGCACGGTATCTGTCACGGTGATACGCATCCCGGCAACCTCTTCTTCAGCGAGAGTGGTGACCTGATTCTGCTGGACTTCGGCATCACCGTAGAACTAACTGAAGACGAGAAGTGGGGGCTGTCTTCCTTCTATTACGCGTGTATGCGTAAGGAGTGGAATATTGCCGTCGATCGGTTTACAAAACATTTTGTCACGAACACCGACGAGTTGAGGAAACAGTGGTCAAGCTATGCCGCCGAGATTGAGAAGGTTTTGCAATGGCACTTTGATATTCATTCCTCGCGGTGGTCCACGATCAGTTATTTCAAGGATGTCAATGCCATACTTCTCAAGTATGGCGCGATGTACACTACGAACTTCACCAAAGTAGAGCTCGTATTTTTGTCTTGTGAGGGCTTCGCTACGCAGATCGATCCGCAGATCGATATTTGGAAGAACGCCCGCATTTTCACCGACCGTTATTCACCCTATATTAGCGGCAGCGTGCAACGCGCATTCGATACGTACTTCGAAAGCGCGATTCCTTCGTCTTTGGAAAGGCGTGAGACGGCGAACGATTATATGGTGGCCCCCACGCACATGCACCGGTACTTCTTCCCAAGCGCCTATCCCCTCTTCGTGAAGACTGCCAGTCGCGGTCGAATTACGGACGTTGACGATAATTGTTACGTTGATCTATCAAGTGGCTACGGTCCTCATATACTAGGCTATGCTCATCCGGCGATTACGGAAGCCCTCTGCAAGAGCCTTCGCTCGGGCTTCGTGAATGCTCTGGGAAACGATTCGGAGTTGGAGTTGGCGCGACTGATAGTTGATGCGTTTGCTCCTGACGGAAAGGCTATTTTATGCAACTCGGGAACAGAAGCTGTCCTGATTGCAGTCCGTTTGTGTAGGGCGTACCGGAAGAAATCGAGAGTCGCGAAACTCGAGGGCCATTTCCACGGCTTTTCGGATATGGGCATGGTCAGTTCCTGGTTCCGCTTTTCTGGGTCGAGACATCGACCTGAGCCTATTGCGGGAACGGAAGGCTCTGACCGTGGGACGGTCGAAAACACTCTGATTCTTCAATATGGTCACACCGAGGGCTTGGAGCGGTTGCGCGAGGAAGCCTCAACACTAGCCTGCGTCATCTGTGAGCCAATGCCAACCTCTTTGGCGAATTATGACCAGGAGTTTCTACAAGCACTTCGAAATCTCTGTACCGAGCTCGATATTCCTTTGATCTTCGATGAGGTCGTGACCGGCTTTCGCGTGGCCTATGGCGGTTCACAGACGCTAACGGGCATCACTCCTGATCTGACTTGCGTGGGGAAGATCATTGGCGGGGGTCTTCCTTGTGGCGGTGTCGTCGGCTCGCGGAAGCTGATCGATATTGCTCGAAGTTCGCAGGATCCTTTCTTTGACTACGAGCACAAAGTGTTCGTGGGCGGAACAATGAGTGGGAACACTCTGAGCTGTGCCGCCGGTGTCGCCGCTCTAAGCCACCTGAAGCAAAACCCGGAAATCTATGTTGAGCTTGATAAGAAAACCAATTGGCTGGCGGACAAGTTCCGTACGATTACGACAAGTAAAGGCATATCGTGCCGTGTCAATGCGCGACACTCTATCTTTTCCCTGAACTTCACTCATAGAACCGCCAAATTCTATCGTGACAAGCTCGCCGGCAGTAACTTCAAAGCGACTATCGCCCTTGCTTATTACATGCGCAAGCACGGCGTCTACATGCCGGAACTGCACAGTTTCTTGCTCAGCGCCGCTCATACGCAGGAGGATCTGGAGACAATTTCAGTTGCTTTCGAACAGAGCCTTGAAGAGATGCTCGCAGACGAGCTATTCGTCGTCTAAGACCCCGACTTCACGGAGTGGACCGTCGCTTTTGGGGGGCGCAGCTTTGAAAGGCAAGCGATTAATAGGAGACTACTTATGCCGGCTGATGGCCAGGAAAAATGGATTCTTTACAGCACTAGTGATGAGGATAACACCTCAGAACTTCGAGCCTTGAATATCACCCCTGAAGACGACGTGATCAGCGTCACGGGAAGCGGCTGCCGTACACTCAGCCTCCTGACTCAGAATCCACGGAGTGTCGTCTCGGTTGATTACTCACCAGGCCAGAATTATCTGCTGGAACTGAAGCTGGCGGCCATCCGGAAGTTTTCGTACGACGAGTTGCTGCAATTCTTCGGCGTAGACGAATGCAAGACACGGTGGACCATGTTTGAGTCTCTGCAAGAGAAAATATCTTCCGAGGCGGCGGCGTATTTTCGACGCCATCGATCTGCAATTGAAAAGGGAGTTCTGTTTTCCGGGAGACATGAACGGTTTTACGTGAGAGTGGTCGCTCCTATGATCCATCTCCTGTTTGGCAGTGCACTGAAAAAGATATTTAGCGCATCGAATATAGAAGAACAAGAAAGGATCTATCGGGAAGAGATTGACGGCAGGCTCTGGCGCTGGCTAATACGCAATGGTTTTTCGGAACGAACTCTTCGGATGATTCTCAACGATGACAAGTATCATATTGAGATCCACGTACCGTCGATCGGCGATTACATGCTTGATCGCTTGAATCACACGTTTTCCCATCACCTCGCCAAAGATAACCATTGGGTCAGTTTTATGTTCAATGGCAAGTACCCGAGCAGGACGTCTCTACCGCATTTCCTGTTATATGAAAACTACGAAGCGATTCGGCGTGCTACGACTAAGGTCACACCAGTTACCGGCAATCTAATTCATTATTTACAGACACTTCCGGACGGGTCAGTAGACAAGTTTTCACTGTCTGATGTGACTAGCTGCATCAATAAAGAAGAGTTCAGCAGCTTGCTGGATGAGGTGAACCGCACTGGCCGGGCCGGCGGGCGACTGTGCTATCGAAACTTTCTGGCAAAGTATTCCGTCACGAGGGATTCCGATGTCAGACTGCGCCGCGAGGAGGCAGTTTCATCGGCGCTCGACCGCGATGATCTAGCCTTTGTGTATTCCTTTGAGGTTGCCACGATTGCAGCCGCCACGTGAATTGGTCGTTTAGGCGCGCCCGCCATAGCCAAGTCACTAAGCTAAAAACATGTGCAAGGAAATAAGAATGTTAATGACTACAACTCCTCAGAACAATGGACCATCTCCTCTCACGATTATCGAGGCAGTATATGAACACTCAATTAACAACTCGGAGGGATTAGCATACGGGTACATTTCATCGGAAGGAACGTTAGAGAGCGCACTAACCTATCGCGAGTTGATCGGCCGATCTGAGAGTGTGGCGGCAGAGTTGCTCCGGTCGTGCGAGCCTGGCGACAGGGCCCTCTTGTTATTCCACGGCGGCACGGAGTTCATAGTTTCATTCCTGGGGTGTTTGATTGCGGGCATTGTTCCGGTACCCGGATATCCGGTGCGCGTACCGGCGTCGTCCGCGCAGCCGGCAAGGAACTTTCTGCGTCTGGTTCCGATCATCCGCAATGCCGAGCCAAAGGTGGCTCTCAGTTCCCGACAAGTCGTCGATCGACAGTCAGAGTTGAGCGCTGCAGAGCCGGTCTTTTCCACCTTCAAGTGGATTGCCGTCGAGGAGATTCCGGATCAGCGCCTTGAGTTGCGGCCCGAGGTGACGCCAAGTGACCTCGCTTTCCTCCAATATACGTCCGGGTCAACGTCGATTCCCAAGGGCGTAATGGTAAGCCACAGCAATCTAGTGTCCGTCTTTAGAGACATGGACGCGAGCTGGGCACACGATGCTTCATCGGTGATGGTCACCTGGTCTCCAGTGTTTCATGACATGGGTCTGATCCACGGAGTCCTCTTTCCCTTGTACTTTGGTTTCCCCGTATACACGTTGACGGCGGCTTCCGTTTTGCAGCAACCAAGGCGTTGGCTGGAAGCAATCACGCGTCTGCGTGGAACGCACTCGTCGGGACCGAACTTTATTCTTGACCTCTGTCTTAAACGCATCACCGAGGCCGACATGAAAGGTCTCGATCTTTCCAGTTTGCGTGCCTGCCTGACTGGCGCAGAAGCCGTACGACACAAGACACTGCAGCAATTCCGCGAGACGTTCGCGCTCTGCGGACTTCGGCCGGACGCGATCCAGCCTGGGTACGGACTCGCGGAATTCACCTTAACGGTCTCAAGTATAGATATTGGGCACACGCCACGCACAGTGCATCTCGATGCTTCGGCCTGCGAACAACGCCGTGTGATTCTCAGGGACTCAGAGGACGGAGCAAGTACACGGAGTTTCGTTAGCTGTGGCTGGACGCATGTAGGCAGCGACATTCGGATTGTCGATCCGCAGAGTCGTCGCGAGTGCTCGCCTTACGAGATCGGAGAGATCTGGGCCAACGGAGATAACCTGACACAAGGATACTGGAGGAACTCCCAGGCGACTGAGGAAACCATGGAAGCCAGGTTAGTTGACGGTAGCGCGCTGTATTTGCGCACCGGCGATCTCGGCTTTGTTGTTGATCGTGAAATCTACATTGCCGGCCGCCTTAAGGATCTGATTATCATCCGTGGTCGCAATCTCTATCCACATGACCTTGAAGCCACGATCGAGGGGTCGCTTCCTGAGGTGCGCACTGGCCGTTGTTGCGCATTTTCGATCGAACGGGAAGAAGGCGAAGCTTTAGTTATCGTTGCCGAGGTGGACAGGGTACAACGACACAATTTCAACGCCGCTGCAGTTCTGGCGCGGCTCCGCGAAGAAATGAACGTGCAACACGAGGCCGAACTCTTTGACGCGGTCTTCGTGCGAACCGGTACATTTCCACTGACTTCGAGCGGCAAGGTCCAACGCCAGCGAGCCCGTCAAGAGTATCTCGACGGCACCCTCCAGAGCATTGCGCGGCTCAGGGAACCCGAAAGTCCACCTAATTTCTTCACGAATGATCTTCACGAAGGTCAGGTCGCTGAAGTGCGCGCGCGGCTGATCGGATACCTATCAAGGAAATTGAGCCAACCCGCCGAGAAACTATCTACTAAACAGCCTTTCCAACACCTCGGGCTTGATTCACTTTCGCTGATTGAAATGGTGGTG
>DATKIS010000525.1:0-3264 GCA_035543975.1 Pyrinomonadaceae bacterium | reverse complement strand
GGAATCTGTTAATGTTTGTCCTCGCCTGGCTGCACCCTCAAAGAGGAGAGGGTTGCTGATTTTCTTGACTAATCGTTTCTTTTGGAATAGAAGCACGACGTTCTAAAAACAACCCCAGGGAGTTAGACTATGAAAAAGATTCTCGTACTCGTGTCGATGTTGATCATCGCCGCTGCTTGCGCCGCGCCACCGACAAATCAACCGGCGCTCGATACTAATCGAAACACAAATCTCGCCGCCGACACCGCATCGGCAACCCTGTCTGAAGCGGATGCGATAGCCAAAGAGAAAGCGATTTGGGAAGCAATCAAGGCGAAGGATTACGCATCTTTTGCCGACATGCTGGCTGAAGACCAGGTCGAAGTGTTGTCTGACGGAGTGCATGACAAGGCCGGATCGGTCGCGGGGGTGAAAGAATTCGAGCCCTCGGAGCTTACCTTCAGCGACTGGAAATACCTCCCCATGGATAAGGATGGGGTTATCGTCGCCTACACTGTGGCGATGAAAGGTAAGTTCAAAGGGAAAGAGTTTCCGCTTGAATCCTACCATTGCAGTTCGGCCTGGATGCGCCGCAACAACAAGTGGCTGGCAGTCTTTCATCAGGAGTGTCCAGTAAAGAAAGCGCCGCCACCACCGGCCCCCAAGGATTCGCCCAAACCTGCGACCTCGCCGGCCGCTACGCCGTTGACGGCAACGACTGGGGCAGATCCAATCGCAAATGAAAAGCTGGTCTGGGATTTGTTCAAGAGCAAGAACTATGACGCATTCGCAACGCTACTGGCTCCTGAATTCCTCGAAGTGGCCCCAGACGGCTATTACGACAAAGCCGGAAGCGTCAAAGGCGTGAGCATGTTCGACGCTGCCAAGGCTGAGTTGAGCGATTTCAAAGCTACGAAACTGAGTGAGAACGCATCGCTCGTGACCTACATGGTAAAGGACCCGACCTTTGCTCCTAAAGGAGAACGAAGTTCATCTCTTTGGGTAAATCGTGCTGGGAAGTGGATGGCCTTATTGCACCACGGCGGCACCGCAGTTGCACAACCTTCAGCTGCGAGCCCCGCGAAAGCGTCTCCATCGCCCGCAACGAAATAGTCGAAACTTATCGAAGCCGGAAACAAAGGCCGGAGAGAACCGCTACTCGACGTAGTGGGAACTCTCCGGTCTTACTCTTATCCGGTTGGGGTCAGCTCCAAATACCGGGAATGCTCGTCGCGCACTTAGGACACTTTCCCTGGGGCGTCACCTTCAGCTGGCGAATCACATACCCATAGCGCTCGACGAGGAGTTCGTCGCATGAAGGGCAGTACGTGTTTTCCCAGCGGCCCACCCTTCCCGGTAGATTACCGGCGTAGACGAACCGCAATCCCTCGTCGCGGCCTATTTCACACGCGCGCACCAATTGCTCGGCGGTGGTGTTGGCGTTCTCGGTCATGTGATAGTCCTGGTGAAACGCTGTAACGTGCCACGGAATATCAGGTGAGACTGACGCGATGAAACTTGCGGCCCGTTTTAGTTCGTCCTCAGAGTCGTTGAACCCTGGAATAACGAGGGTAACGATCTCCTCCCAGAAGCCTCGCTCGTGGACCATCTTTACCGTGTCGAGGATATTGTCAACCACCCCGCCCAACTGCCGGTAGTTTCGGTCGCTCATCGACTTCAGATCGATTTTGTAACAGTCAGTCCAGGGTCGCAGGTAGTCGAGCACCTGAGGCGTAGCATTGCCGTTTGAGATGAAGGCGGTTCGGAAGCCTGCCGGCTTGGCCTGCTGGAAAACCGCGACGGCCCACTCGGCAGTAATCAAAGGCTCGTTGTAACTGCTTCCGACCATCGAAGCGCCATAGGCTTTTGCCATCGCGACCAAACGCTCAGGGGTTATCTCTTGAGGTTGGGCCCCGGCCGCGTCGTCGCGCAGGGCTTGCGACGTCAACCAGTTTTGGCAATAAGCACAATGGAGGTCGCAGCCCAACATACCGAAGGTCAAAGTATCGGAGCCTGGCAGTGCATGAAAGAACGGCTTCTTCTCGGTTGGGTCGCAGGCGAGGGCCGCGACATAATTAACCGGCACGTACAGCCGTCCGGCTTCGTTAAAGCGAACTTTGCAGATTCCCCGTTTGCCTTCTTTGATGAAACAGCGATGACCGCAGGCGTAACACTTCAAGGCGTCACCCGCGAGTTGCTCCGTCAATTCGGGGGCGCCTTCGGCGGTTAAGTCGTCCAGAACCCTGGCTAACGGTGCTGATTTCGTACTAATCGGCATACTCCAACTAAATGCCTCGTGCTTCGTTACTTTGCTCTTCTTAACGATAGTATTATGTTTCTTCTAACAACGAAGTTAAAGTCACCTGAAGGCTCAAGAAGCACTATTATGAAAAGTTCGAAGTCCAGATCGTGTTCGTGAGCGGTTTGTGTAATTTTGTGGATCGTCGGTTACGAACCTAAGCCACACGATCCACAAATCCACTAAACAGCACCAATCAGAGTTACTTTGCAATGCCGATCTGACACCAGAGTTCCTACGCAGAGAATTTATGATCATAGAAGAAGTCACTGTCACCGCGTTTCAGCAACACACGCGCATCCTGGGATGCGAGAAAACCAGGCTCGCCATCTGCATCGATCCGGGCGACGACTCCGATGAGATCGTTCGAGCGATTGACCGGCATGGACTTGAGTTACAGGCGATTGCTGTAACCCACGCCCACTTGGATCACATCGGCGGAGTTTCAGCGCTCAAGAAACTCAAACCCGCGGCCGCGATATTGATTCATAAGGACGACGAGTTTATCTACGATGCACTGCCCGAACAGGCAGCCTGGATCGGTATCCCGCGCCCTCAGTGGGCTTCCCTGGGTCTCGATTTTGAGACGCCGCCACAGGCGGATGGCTATTGGCAGGATAGCCAGAACTACCAGGTGGGGGAACTTGAGTTCAAGGTCATCCATTGCCCCGGCCATACACCCGGTCACGTTGTCTTGTTTGAGGCACGCGAACGAAAAGTTTTTGTCGGAGATGTTTTGTTTGCGGGTTCAGTCGGCCGAACTGATCTGCCGGGCGGATCGACTGAGCAACTGCTGGATTCGATTATGAAGAAACTGCTGCCGCTGGGTGACGATGTGGAAGTCTATTCCGGCCACGGACCAGTGACGACTATCGGCCGGGAAAGGACGACGAATCCCTTTCTGACGGGCGTATACAATTTGGGTCGGGGGAGATTGTAAAAAATTCGAAGGAACGATCCACGAAATCACACGAACGAGCACGAAA
>DATKIS010000524.1:0-2178 GCA_035543975.1 Pyrinomonadaceae bacterium | reverse complement strand
GTCTCGGATTTCACCCACCAGAATAATGTTGGGATCCTGCCGAAGAAAAGAACGTAAAGCAGCGGCAAAGTTCAGTCCGATCTGCTCCTTCATTTGGACCTGGTTGACGCCCATCAAATTAAATTCGACCGGATCCTCCGCGGTCATGATGTTTGTCTGGACGGTATTGAGAGACTGAAGAGCGGAGTAAAGGGTGTTAGTTTTTCCGCTTCCAGTTGGGCCTGTGACCAGTACCATTCCGTAAGGCTTCGAAATATTTCGTTGAAACTTGACGAGTGACTCAGGTTCAAAGCCAAGCTTCGTCATGTCGAGCATCAAGTTCTCTTTATCGAGGAGACGAAGCACCACTTTCTCGCCAAATAGGGTTGGCAGCGTGGAAACGCGAAAATCCAGTTCGCGTGACCGGGCATCCACTTTTACCTTGATTTTTATTCGTCCATCCTGAGGCAGGCGCTTTTCAGAGATATCCAGCTTCGACATTATCTTGACGCGCGAAATTAACGCATCGCGCATCTTCAAAGGGGGACGCATGACATCGTAGAGAACACCGTCGATGCGGAATCGGATGCGAAGTTCCTTTTCATAGGGCTCGATGTGAATATCTGACGCACCGCGTCGTAATGCATCCACCAGCAAAACGTTAACCAGTCTTACGACAGGTGCGTCCTCGCTAATTCTCGAGAGGGTCGTAAGGTCAATTTCTTCGTTGTCTTCAACGACCTCAACGTCTTCTGAGCGATCCGTGTCAAATTCTATCGAGTCCAAAGAAACCAAATCGGCATGGGTGATGCCCCCACCGTTGGAGCTTTTTGCGCTAACTGGTTCAAAAGCCGCGTCGTCCACGGAAATCGACGACAACTCAATCTCCCGAGATGTTCCGTAATACTTGGCAATAGCCTGCTGGATACTTGCCTCGGCAACGACAACTGGTTCGACGTTTAATCCAGTCATGAACTTAATGTCGTCCATAGCAAAAACGTTCGTCGGATCGACCATCGCGAGGGTGAGGCTTGCTCCTACACGAGAGAGGGGCAGAACTGAGTACTTCTGGGCGACTTCCTGCGGGATGAGCTGGAGGACATGTTCGTCAATTTGGAAGAGCTCCAAATTGACTGAGGGAATTCCATACTGCCGTGAGAGAACAGCCGTAATCATGTCGTCTGACACGAGGCCCAACTTCACGAGATTGTAGCCCAGACGGCCACCGTGTTCGCGCTGGTAATCCAGCGCTTCGCGGAGGTGCTGTGGGCTAATGAGATTCTCCCGAACGAGAATTTCGCCTAATTTTGCCGACATTTGTACCCCGGTATTAATCGACCTTAGAAATTTTTCACAAGAGGGCTGGCGATTCTGCGAGAAGAAGCAATAGCAGCCTGGAAGTTGGACAGCAGACGGTGCTTAACACCGTTGGGCATGCATAGTACAAGTTGATCCAGAGACTGTCAATCGGTTTTTGGTTTCGTTGAGGTTTACGAGGCGGGTTTCTGCAAGAGTGATGTGACTGGGATAGGTCGGACGTGCATCCGGCGTTGAAAAGCAAAACTAAGAGCCGTGCCAGAAGTTGTCACTTCCGGCACGGCCCTTTTTGGCCTCGGTTTCTCGCACTATGGACGGCGGCGTCGCGGTGGGGCGGTTTTCTCCGGGACTACCTTTTCCGTATTTTTGAGCTCGGCCAAAATCGCCTTTGCGTCTGCCTTAAACTTGTGAGTCTCTGGTGCCACATCGACATAATGCTGTAGGAAATTTGCAGCATCCTGGTATTTCGCTTTGTCGCCGGAGGCAAAAAGTGACAACCCGGCTCCGAGGTTTGCGTCGGGATTATCAGGTTCAGCCGTAACAATTGTCTGAAACTCGCTGTAAGCCTTGTCGACGGCACCCGCATCTAGGAGCAACTGCGCTGCGTCCAATTGCGCTTTTGCCTTCTTAACGGGATCCGTTTCAACGGCTATGTAATCCTTGAAGGCTGCCAGCCCCGCCTCGGCTTGAGAAGGATCGGCTTTACTAACAAACAGACGATGCGCCTCCGCATTAACGGTGTAGGCTGCCAGCTTGTTGTTGTTGTATCTGGTCAACTCAGCTGCCTCGGTCGGAACAGGTTGCGCTTTGATCATTCCAACTGCCTTCACTGTCGCAGCAGCCGCGGCTTTGAAATCCCCTTTAGCACCTTCAATGCCCGTA
>DATKIS010000523.1:0-2622 GCA_035543975.1 Pyrinomonadaceae bacterium | reverse complement strand
GTTGCAGCCCGCTCAGGTGCTCGGGTTGATCGCGTCCGGTCAGGCTGGGTCCCCACATCTGGGCGGCCGCCATAGACTCAAAACTTTGCGTTTGCTGTTTGAGGTCAGCATAGTTGGCAGGGGCAACCGGCGAGGTGCCTTTGTGCAAGACCGTCACCAGTTGGTCGGGCGCCTGATAGGGTAAGGGTCGCAGCAGGACGCCATTGACGACCGAGAAAATCGCAGTGTTTGCTCCGATGCCTAAGGCGACGGCCAGAACCGCCACAAACGTGAAGGCGCGGTGCTTAAGCATCATGCGGTAAGCGTATTTGAGATCTTTTAGAATGTTGTCCATAAGTTTTGCCGGAATAGATCCAGTAAGTCCCATAGGTCCCAGATCGCTTTGACCAATCGCTCTTTATTCATATGGCTGCGCCTGTCAGAACCACCTGCGCAAGCGGGTGGTTTTTCCCCGCCTCCAGAGGCCTCCAACCAAGCCACCCGCTAACGCAGGTGGTTCTGACTTATTCGTAGCGAAGCGCCACCAGCGGATCGACCTTCGTCGCGCGCCGGGCTGGGATATAGCAAGCAATCAGCGACACCAGCAGCAAAGTCACCGAAACCACCGCAAAGCTCAGGACGTCGGTTGGTTTCACGCCAAATAACAAGCTCTCCATCAATCGGGTCACTCCATACGAAGCGCAAATTCCGATCACCACCCCAGCCAAAGCGAGCACCAAACCCTGACGCAGTACCAGCCTGGCAACGTCTCCTGTGCGCGCGCCCAGAGCCAGGCGAATGCCGAACTCATTCGTTCGCTGGGCAACTGAATAAGAAACCACCCCGTAGATTCCGACGGTCGCCAACAGCAAACCCAACCCCGCAAACAACCCAACCAACGTCATGTTGAATCTCTGCGGAGCAACCGAGCGCGCCACCACCTGATCCATAGGACGAATGTCGGAAAGCGCCAGGGTGGCGTCCAGGGCCGACATCTCCCGTTGAACTGCCGCACTCAGGCTGAGCGGTTCCACGTTGGTGCGGACCGTGAAGTAGGCTGAGACATACCTTCTGACGATCGTCATTAACTTGTCTGAGACCTGCGGCAGTGGCACGAACACCATCGCCGGAGCATCTTTGTCCAGGCCAAACTGCTTGACGTCAGAAACTACGCCGACAACTTGTCGGGGCGATTCACCGAGACCACGTCCAATGACTAACTGTTGGGTTAAGGGATCAGGGTTATTGAAAAATTTCTGGGCGAATGCTTCATTAACAATCGCTACGGGCACCGCACCGGCGTTGTCCGCCGTGCTAAATTCGCGCCCTTGTTTTAGCGAAGTCTTCATCACCTGAAAATACTCAGGTGTGATCATGCGAAACTGTGCCGAGGACACTGCGTCGGGCCGGTTCGCCGGGGCCACCGGCATATTGAACTGCGCGCTAAGGGGCAGGATATTAGTTACTGCGGCAGCTTCGACGCCCGGCAAGCTACGCATCCGTTCCAAACCGGCCTCGTAGAATGCCCAGGCCTGATTTGTGGTTTTGTAACGATCGCCCTTCAGATCAACCTGAAACGTCAACACGTTGTTAGGATCAAATCCCGGTGTCACTCCACGAAGATTCGCGAAGGTGCGGGCGAGGAGCATGGCGCCCACGAGCAGTACCAGGGATAGGGCAACTTCTGTCACCACCAGCACACCGCGCATGCGGCCACGAGTGCCGCCGCCGCGACGGCCGGATTCCTTTAAGGCTGTGTTCACATCGATTCGGCGCGACTGGAAAACCGGCGCCAGGCCGAACAACAGACCAGTTACGATCGCCGCGCCAAACGTGAACGCGAGCACCCGCCAGTCGAAGCTGACTTCGTCGGCCCGCTCAATTAATCTTCGCGGCACGGCTGCCAGTAATACCTGCGTTCCCCACAGCGCCAGCAGGAGGCCGGCTGTGCCCCCCATTAACGACAACAAAACACCTTCAGTCAGCAATTGCGTGACGATGCGGCGCCGGCTCGCGCCCAGAGCCTGTCGTACAGCAATCTCTTTTTCGCGTGCGGCCGCACGGGTGAGTTGCAGGTTAGCCACGTTGGCGCAGGCAATTAAGAGCAGGAATCCCACCGCGCCCAAAAGGATCCAGAGGACCTTGCTGCCACTGGTAAACAGATCTTGATAGGGCTCCATGCCAACGCTTTCTTCCTTGCCCATACCCTTTGGCTGCAGTTCACGATACTTGGCTGCAATTAGCTTCAACTCTTCTCGGGCTTGCGCCAGGCTCACGCCGTCTTTGAGCCGTCCGATTACGGTTGAGTTTGGGTTTGGATCACCAGACAGGGACGGCCGCATCGGCGTCAGAAGATCGGCCGAGGAAAGAAAGCCCGGTTGGGGCGGCATCACACCAACGACGGTTAGTTGCTGGCCATTGAGCAGGATGTTTCGCCCAATCACTCCCGGGTCGGCGCTAAAGTTGCGCCGCCATAAGCCATCGCTAAGGATCGCCACTAGTGGACCACCTGGCGCGTCTTCATCGGCCGTGAACGCGCGGCCCAGGGCCGGATTAACTCTCAACACCCGGAAGAATGACTCTGATACGCGGAGGCCATCTACATATTCAGCCACACTACCGCCGGCTAGATTGCCACCCGCG
>DATKIS010000522.1:0-4365 GCA_035543975.1 Pyrinomonadaceae bacterium | reverse complement strand
TGTGCCGGCACGGACACTCCCAACCAGGTGACCAGCACGAGGATCGCAAACGAGCTCATCTTCAAGCTGGGACAGCGACGAGTAAAATTGAACATGGAGGCCTCCTTCAAGGTTAATTCCAATAAAATTTTTCAGCGACTTTGGGGCGACGCGATGACAGGACTTCCGGGACGAAGTTTGCGGACGGAGACGATCTTGCTAGTCGCGCGTAAAACGTCGCCGCTAGTTTGTCTGGTCTTCGAACAAATTCACCCTGGGAAACCGGCAAGTCAGGCGATCGCTCTGACTAAAACCCCCACTGGCTCGGTTAGTCTGTTTTTAGAACTTGTTTTGTGGATTGTTCTTCGCTCTCTTCAAGAGCGAAGGCTTGTTGTGCTCGGATGATGTGCTCGCGCATCGCCGCTCGAGCCTCTTCAGGCTGGCGGGTTCTGATTGCGCGATAGATCTGCTGGTGCAATTCAAGGGACTCGCCGAAGTCGTGAGCTCGCTCAATTGTGTCCCGCCGCCGCTCATACATTACCGCTGAGACCATTTCGACCAGGGTCACCAAGGTCGGATTGTTCGAAGCTGCCGCGATAGCGCGATGAAAACAAATATCGTGTACGAGGTATTGCTGTGGATCGTTGAGGTTGGCATACATCTCGGCGATTTCATCAGCGAGAGTGGCCAGTTGTTCGCCCGTGGCATGCTCGGCAGCCAGACCGGCAGCTCCAACCTCCAAAATTGATCGGGCCTCAAACATGTGGTTAAAGCTGAACCCGTGCAGCGAAGCCAGCAATCGAAGCGGTTCACTGTCGAGCATCGGGGGGCCTTCAGCGACAAACGTGCCCGCCCCCTGGCGCGACTTGAGCACTCCCATCGACGACATTGCGCGCAGCCCTGCTCGCAACGATGGCCGGCTCACGCCAAGGTGTTTGGCCAGCTCGCGCTCCGGCGGCAGGCGATCTCCCGCTTTAAGCTTTGCGGCCTTTATGAGCTCTGAAATACGCGCAACCACTTCTTCAGTGGTTTGGCCAGAGCCCCCGGTTGCTACTACCTTTAAGCTAGCTTCTGGTGAATTGGTGAAACCATTTGGTTGCATTGTGAGCCACGTATACTACCAATCCCAGAACCAAGTCAACAATTAATTTTGCCTGGAGTGAAAAATATTTAGCGGGTTCCTGTGGCCTACCTGGTCAGATTTCTGTTGACGGGAGGCGACATCATTCGACCCTCGCCCGCCTTCATCCCCCTGGGCTGGGCTAGTCTTTTGGGAAATTGGATGAACCAATTTAGCTCAGGGAGCGCAATTTGGGACACCAAAGGACGCAGAGACAGAGCTCTTTGGTGACTGGTACGGGCTACAGGTTATGCGGTAGGGTTCAGAACCAGGATTCACGAAACATCACGAGCCGTCAGGGACGGGGCACCTTGAGTTGATTCGTGTGGTTTTGACAAAGGACTTGACAGGAAAATGCGCGTTGGCCATATTGCGCGCATCACGCCACGACAATGTTGAGAAGGGTTGAGAGAAACCATGACAGACGAGTCTGATCAGGAGAAGAAGAATCGAGAGGGTTCCCACGACGCGAGCCGGCGACGTTTCCTAAAGGGTGTTGGAATCGCCGGAGCCGGCGCTGCGCTCGCCGACAGCCTCCTCGTAGACGAAGCCAAAGGAGCGCAGGCGGGCGCCGGTCAGCCTGTAAGCGGTAGTTTGAGTGTTGCTCTCAATGTTAACGGGCAACGACGCACCGTAAAGGTCGAGCCTCGCACTACTCTGCTCAACACACTGCGTAACAATCTCGATCCTCCGGTAACCGGACCAAAGCTTGTTTGCGACGCCGGCACCTGCGGGGCCTGCACCGTGTTACTAAACGGGAAGCCGGTCTACTCATGCCTGGTGCTGGCCATCGACACGCAGGGCAAGGAAATCACGACGGTGGAGGGACTGGGCTCCCCTGAAGCACTTAACGCCGTTCAGACTGCCTTCATAGATAAGGACGCGCTGATGTGCGGCTTCTGCACTCCCGGCTTTATCACCACCATTTCCTCGTATATCCAGCAGCATCCCAGCGCTACCGCTCCCGAACTTCGCGACGCGTGCAAGGGAAACTTCTGCCGCTGTGGGACCTACCCGCGAATCTTTGAGGCTGCGCTGGCCGCCGTCCAAGCCACCGCGAACACCGACTGAACCAATAGGCAACTCTTGTCAGGGCTTCGGAGACACTTATGCAGCAGGTGAAGAAAAAGAAAGTCAAAGTATCCAGAGTCGTTAATGGCGTCGAGACGATGGTGGAGATCGAAGTTGATGATGTTAGTGGTCCAGGCTGGGGCCCGAATGACAAGCACACGCTGCTTAATCACCATCTCAGGCGCGTCGATGCACCAGTAAAAGTCTCCGGCGTCGCGCAATATACGTTTGATAAGCGCGCGCCCGGAATGCTCTACGGGCGAGTGCTCCGCTCCCCACATGCCCACGCTCGCATAGTGAAGATTGATTCTTCGGCTGCCCGCCGGATACCGGGGGTCCGCGCGATTGTCGCCGTTACCGACCAACAGGTAGTGAAAGCGGCCAACAACGCCATCGCCGAAGCAGATAAGAAGAACCCCACGGATGTTGGCGCGGCGAAAGCTGCGCCCCCACCGATGGTGAATTTTTTCGGCGAGCCCGTGGCCGCGGTGGCAGCCGATACGGCTGAAATCGCCGGGGACGCAATCCGAGCGATCAAGGTGGAGTATGAAGTGTTGCGTCACGTGGTTAGTGCCGAAGAGGCGATGAAAGAGGACGCGCCCAAAGTTTTCCCGGAAGGAAACATAGAACCCAAAGACAAACGTGGGGACCTGGCTAAGACTGAAGCAGCGCTTAGCAAAGGTGAAGTCACCATCGAAGCGGAATATCGCACGCCAATCATCCATCACGCTTCGCTGGAGACGCACGGCAACATGGTTGATTATCGCGGCGGCGACTCGGCAATTGTCTACGCTTCCACTCAGGGAACTTTTACGATTCCCGCGGATGCGGCGCGCGAACTCGGACTGCCATTAAGTTCAGTGACAGCGATTGTCGAGCACATGGGCGGAGGCTTTGGTTCGAAGTTTGGCATCGGCATCGAAGGCGCGCTCGCGTGCCGCCTGGCCAAGCAAGCTAAGGCGCCGGTCAAGCTAATGCTCACTCGCCAGGATGAATTCCTGCTGGCCGGAAATCGCTCCGGCTCCTGGCAGAAATTTAAGGCGGCGGCTAACCGTGACGGAACGCTGGTCGCACTCCGGGCTACCCAATACCAGCTCGGCGGAATCGGCGACGGTTCGCAAGCCGGCCAACCTTATATTTACACGGTCGCAGATTCGTATCGCGAACGCATTGCCATCCACACTCATGAAGACGCGTCGCGGGCGATGCGCGCGCCGGGTCACCCGCAAGCCTCCTATGCCATGGAATCGCTGATGGACGATCTGGCTGCCAAGTTGGGTATGGATCCGCTGGAATTTCGTAAGAAGAACCTGAAAGACCCGGTCTATCACCGGCAACTGGATCGCGGAGCTCGCGAGATAGGATGGGCCAGACGAAACAAAACGCCGGGCGAAGGCATTGGACTAATCAAGCATGGCATTGGTTGCGCCGTGGGCACGTGGGGTAGCGCCGGGAACAACCAGTGCAAAGTGGATGTCACGATTTCCCGTGACGGTTCAGTGGTAGTCGCTTGCGGCACGCAGGACTTGGGAACCGGCACCCGCACCTTTACCCGCGCGATAGTAGCCGAGGAGTTTGGATTACAACTGAAAGACGTAGTTGAGAAGATCGGAGACTCCAGGCTGGGCAGCGCCAACGCCTCCGGTGGTTCAACTACGGCTGCTTCCCTTTCCCCGTCGGTTAAGGATGCCGCCATCAAAGCCAGGTTGGCGATGATTGAGAAGATTGCTGCGCTGCTCGGCAACGCGAAGCCGGAGGACATCAGGTTTGCTAACGGCACCGTCAGTGGCGGAGGGAAATCGCTGTCGTGGCAGCAGGCTGCAGCCGCGCTACCGGCGGCGGGGGTGACCGCTCGCGGTGAATGGCGTTCGGATCTGGCAGCCAGCGGAGTCCATGGGGCGTGCTTTGCCGAAGTTGAGGTAGACACTGAAACCGGCCGGGTCCGAGTAGTCAAGATGGTCCAGGTCCAGGACGTCGGACTCCCGCTTAACCGGCTGGCGGTCGAAAGCCAAATCAATGGCGGCATGATCCAGTCCATCGGCATGGTGCTTTCCGAAGAGCGGGTGATGGACGCAAAACTTGGCATTCAACTTAACCCCGGCTTTGGCGACTACAAATTGCCGGGCGTGTCAGAGATACCCGAACTGGTTCCCCTGATCGACGATGAAGATAAACGTGAAGCCGTTATTGGTGTG
>DATKIS010000521.1:0-4481 GCA_035543975.1 Pyrinomonadaceae bacterium | reverse complement strand
GCGACAGTGATTCGGCGGGAGCCAGGAAATTCCCGGCGGCGCCGTTAACCACAATGTCGACTTTGCCGAACCGCGCACCGGTCGCCGCCAATGCTTCTTCGACTTGTTCAAAGTTACGCACGTCAGCCACCACTGGAAACGCCTCGCCCATCCCGGGGTTCGCGGCGCGGGCATCATTGATGGCTTTAGCGGCTGGTTCGAGGTGGTCAAGTTTGCGGCTCACCAGGGCCACGTTTGCGCCCGCTTCCGCCAGCGCACGGGCTACACCGCCAGTGATGCCGGTGCCCCCGCCAGTTACAAATGCCACGCGGCTGCTCAGGATTCCTTCGACGAAGATATTTTGGTTCATAAGTTTTTAGGGAGCGCAGGCATCCGGCCTGCTTCGTGGCGGCCAGAGGCTCGCCGGCCCAACCAAGTTTCTGACAAATGCAGATCAGAGTACCGACATTCGCTGGAATCGAGCGCGCTCCTAGCCGGACGACGGCAGGCCGGATGCCTGCGCTCCCGGGTTAACCACCCGCAATAAACGGCCGCGACTGGACAATATAGATCTGTCCCTTCATATATGCCCACTCGATATCCTGATCCCGACTGCCAAACACACGTCTAATCGCTGTGGCTGCGCTCACCAACCTGCGAATCACATCGTCAGTTAATACCACTCGCTCGCCCGTGATCGCCACTTCTTTGACGCCGCCTTTCTCATCAAACGTCAGCAGGCTGTCTTCATCCGAGCGGGTCAGGACCTGAACCGCATTCGCCCGCTGGCGGAAGATAATCTGCTCGGCAACCCGCTTGCCCTCCACCACCTTGATACCCAGACCGCGCTTCGCACTGATATAAATCGCGCCTTGGTTCTCACGGTCAAACGGATCGGCGGTAATCATCACGCCGGAGCTTTCGGAGTTGATCCCTTCCTGAATCAGTACCGCCATGAAAATCTTTGAGTGATCGATGACCGCGCGCTCCCTCGCTTCGTAAGCCTCAAAATTCCAAAGCGAGGCCCAGACGGTTTTGACAGCCTCGATCAGCTGCGGCTCTTCGCGGACATTGGGAACGGTGGTATAAAGCCCGGCCCCGCTAAACTTCGGCAGATCCTCAGAATTTGAGGAACTCCGGACGAACAGACCCTTGCCGGCATATTCCTGTCTGACCCTTCGCAGAATCTGCGCCTTCAACTTCTCGTCAAATTTCCCCTGCTGGATGCGAGCACGCAAATCAACCAGCTTTGCTCGCCGGTATGCCGGGTCGTGCACAAACTTCTCATCGTTCAGGAGCGTAAAAATAGCATCGTCCAGTTTGTTCGCCTTCAGAAATTGGTCGTGGTAATAGAACGGCAAGGTGAAACCACCAGGGACAAGTATTCCCGGCAGGCGCGCGTTCATCACTTCACCGAGATTGGCTGACTTGCCTCCGAAAGCGATTGCCGCGGCGGCGCGCTGCTGAGACAGACTAAGCAGTCGTGTTTCCGAGAGATCGTAGCGAGGCTTCATCACGTCAAGACGCTGGGCCAGCCTGCGCTGGTACTCGCGCAACTGGTTAACGTCAGCGCGCTTGATCGAATAACCATCGCGCTTGGCCTCAAACTCGACCCACCACCCGTCATACTGCTTCAACAAGGTAGTCGCATTTTTGATGTAGGCATTGGGGACGCCCCAGCCCTTCGCCAACAGGTTAATGTGGGACAAAGGGGTCGACGGCTTCGAGGTAATCACACCCGCCACCGGGGGCAATTGAAGCGGCACTTCATCCAGCACCAGAATCTCATTGAAGCCAATCTCGACATGCTCGTCGAGTTTGGGAATGACATGAATCCTGCCGATGCCCTTGGCCAGATTGAGCGCCTGATATTCCTGTTCCCTGGCGATATCGCTTTGCGAAACCGTTTGCAGGCCGGCTATCTGCCGCGCCTCTGCTTCCTGCCGGATGGAATTCGGTTTGTAGGCTACCGGCGTGAAGAAGCTTCCATTGATGGTGTCCGAAGCAACCTTGATTTGTTCCGCAGGGATCAGGTCGCCTTCCCACGACTCAAACGTCCAGCGTTTGAGAGGAGTTTGATAGGCGATGGTGCCCAGGATGAAACGGCGATTGGGTTTCAGGTAGTTGTTCTCAAAAAACTCCTGGCCGCGCTCAAGCGATAGATAAGTTCCATTTACGAAGTCTTTGTGGAAGGCGTAACGCCTGGTGTTGACGTAGTAAATCTTGTTCTTATCTTTGCGGTCGATAACGAAAAGCACGTGCGGTAGCGCATAAGGCGTGTCCGGATCGTAGGTGACGGCCAACAAGTCGAATTCGGCCCGTGAACGGATTGCCGCCACCGAGCGCGGCGAGCCTGTTTGCGCAGTTGCCGCAGGGACCATTCCTCCGCACAGTAAGACGAGAAGTAAGACTAACGCGTAGTTATTTCTGAATAGCATTACTTAGTTCCAAGATCCCTCCCCTCGTCTCCGCTCTTTGGGCAGGAAGCCGAGGCAAACGATCCACTAAATCACACTAAACAGCACTAATGGTGTTCGTGAAGTTTCGGGTTATTTCGTGGATCGTCATATTGTCTATGTCACTTAAGCGTTTGGCTCTTGCGATTCAGTAGTTCCAGCAAATCGTCAATGTGACGTTTTCGCGTCAGAAAGCTGTTGACGTTCACCCGCAACACTCGCCGCCCCTTCAAGACTGTCGTGGTAAGCCAGGCTTCGCCACTACGTTCGATCTCCTGTTGCAGTCGCTGTTGCAGACGATCTTGTTCGATGCCGCTGGCCCCGGCCACGCCTGCCGGCAGATACTTGAAACAACAAACAGCCGTCTCGATCACTCCAGTTCTTTCAAAATCAGCTAACTGATCAATCCTACTGGCCAGGTATTCGGTCAACTCTATTTGATGGTCGATTACCTCTGCGTAGCCTTCCCGCCCCATAAACTTCATCGCCATCCACAACTTCAGCGAATTGAACCGGCGCGTTCCCATCTGGCCGTACCGGAAGAAATCAAACTCGACGTCCGCTCCACCGCGATCCTCATTCAAGTATTCGGGGGTAATATCAAACGCATCGCGCAATACGCGGCCGCCATCCCGCACCAGGACAGCGCCGCAGGCAAACGGAACAAACATCCATTTGTGCGGATCGAAGGTGATTGAGTCAGCCAGTTCAATCCCCGCAAGCTTGTGTCGATGTTTCGCTGAAAAAGCTATCGCCCCGCCGTAAGCTGCATCCACGTGATACCAGCAATCGTTTTCCCGGGCGATGGATTCCAATTCCGGCAGCGGATCGAAGACGCCGGTGGAGGTGGCTCCCGCCAGTCCAATTATGCAGCAAGGTTTGCAACCAGCCTCCAGGTCAGCTGCAATCTGCTTTCGCAAGGCATCCGGGCGAATATGGAATCCGGCGTCGGTTTCAATCTTTCGCAGACTCGCGCGACCAAGCCCGAGAATGTCGACGCTTCTCTCGATTGAAAAATGACACTGCTCCGAAGCGTAAACCGTGAGATCGCCAGGCGCCGATCTCAATCCCCGCTCGACCGCGGCTGCATGGGCGCGATCCCGGGCACACTTGAGTGCAATCAGGTTTGCCTCGGTGCCGCCGCTGGCAAGCGTGCCAAAGCTTTGCGGGCCGTAGCCAACCAGTTCGCAAAGCCAGCGCAGCACCCGGGCCTCAATCATTGCCGACGTTGGACCGTTGCGCCAGGCGCCGGCATTTTGATTCAAGGATGAAGAGAGCGCGTCGGCCCAAACGCCAATCGGCAAAGGGGTGGGATTAAACTGCCCGAAATAACGCGGGCTGGGGACCTGCATCGCGTGGGGAATCACATCCTGACGGTACCTGGCCAGAATCTCGTCAGCTCCAATTCCCTTCTCCGGAAAGGGCTCATCGAAGAGGTCTGCCAGAAGCGCCGGAGTCGCTTCGGAGGTAACCTTTCTTGAGTCCACAGTGGCGGCGTATTCGGCGACGATAGCGGCCACGGCCTTGCCGATCCGCTCGTGCTGTTCAGCCAAATCATCAATCATAGTGTCTTCGTGTTCCTCGGGATCGCGGATTCCAAGAATCTCACGCATGCAATGAGGGCGCAAAGCCGGCCGGCGCTCTTGAAAGTTCGATATATTCAGAAAAACAACGGACGAAATGTGGTTGGTCTCATTTCGTGTATCTTAGTGGATCAATTCTCGGATTGGATGCGCTTTTAGGGACACCTAACAGAAAATGGCTTCAAGCAAATCTTCCCTAACCGAATTCAGAGACGCTCTGCAGGCCGAGTCCGCAGCTTACGGGATTACCTTGACCTCAGCCGATCTGAGCAGCTTGTCAAAGTATTACGAACTGCTGGAGGCCTGGAACGCTCGCTTGCATCTGGTGGCTCCGGTATCGCCCCAGCTGTTCGCTACCAGACACGTGCTCGAGTCGCTGTTATTACTCAACTACTTCCCTGAGGGTGCGCGCATCGCAGACGTCGGTTCGGGCGCCGGACTACCCATTATCCCCTGCCTGATC
>DATKIS010000520.1:0-14790 GCA_035543975.1 Pyrinomonadaceae bacterium | reverse complement strand
AGACGCTCCAGTTGTAGGTTACGTTCGCATCCGATGAAAGCGATGAACTGAACGTAATCGGTGACCCCTGGTCGACGTCAGACGGACAGCTAACTGAAACCATCGGGCAGACCACCGGCGGCTTGCAGTTTGTGCAATTCGCGATGGTTACCGTGGTAGATCCAGCTGCGGTGTGAGCATTGCCATCATTAACCTCAACGCTCGCGGTGTAGGTGCCCGGCATAGCGCCTGAAAGATCCCAACTGACGCTCTTGCCTTCACCCGAAAGCTTGCCGCCGGTTACCGACCACGTATAGAGCAGTGTGTCGTTATCCGGATCCATTGCGCTTGCGGTCAGATCCACTGAACGTGACGCGCTAGGCGAGCAGGTCTCTGACGTCTCACCTGGCGGGCAGGGAAGAGTAATTGAAGAACTAGACGCTGACACTGAAACCGTTGGCGGTTGATTCGGCGGCAGCGGCAGTGTGCGAGCATTGCGGTGACCAATCCAGAACTGGCCAATAAAGCCATTGGGATCACTCGACGGCACAAAGGTAAACGGCAGCTGGTTATCGAAGTGGCTCTGGTCTTGCTGATTCAGATGCCTGCGATAAGCAGCACCAATTCCCCACCAGCGCCTCGGATAAACCTTGATACCGCCTAACGCCTCAACTGGATTGTTGTTGAAGGCATTCGGCGTTCGTCCGGAGACGTACATGGTCGAACGAACTTCACCGATCAACTGGAAGTGCTCGTTAACCGGGAAATCAAAACCCACGCCAGCAAGCAGTTCATCCGGACGGTCAAGCAGAATGGCTCCACCCATAGCATCACTCTTAGGATTGCTATTGAGGATGTAGCCCAAGTTGGCCGACACGTTGACATGCTCACTCAGCCTGCCATCGATAAAGCCGATCAAGCCAAAGTCACCAATGCTTCCTCCCGGACCAGCGCCGCGCTGCATCTGGTTGAAGCCCGAGAAGTCGTCAGCCTTGTCGGGATACCAACGATAGAAAGGAATGACACCAACGCCGAGCGGCGAATTCGGACCTGTAAAGCGAATCTTTCCGCCCACAACAAAATTCGTAAAGCTCGACTCACCGTACCGACGGTTCAAGAAAGGCGCATCCGCAATGTACGTAGGCTGAACGGTATAGAGATTCGGCACTGTAAGCGTGCGGAATGTAAGATTTGGCGGAATCGTTCGCGTTGAGAGCACAATCCCCGGCAAGATGCTGCCCACGATCGAGCCAATGCCAGGGAAAGTTGACGCCGACCCAAAGTTACCATTTCCGCCAAACGGCGTACCGAGCACGCTGGTAAACGGTGGCGCAATGTTGTTGCCGGTCAAACCGAAGTTCGGTCCGGTTGCACCAATAAACGGAAACTGACGAAATGGCTGCCCACCCTGATTCCCAGCGATATCGATACACGGCGGTCCGGCCGGACGGAATAACGGGCTAAACCCGGTCAACTCCGTCGAGCCACCCGTGCGAATTGGCGGGACGATCACTGCCGGCGGCACGCACAGCACTCCCGCGCCAAACGCCAACTGCGAATTAGGCAGGTAGAAACCTGACAGATTTGGAGAATTGTTAGCCTTGATACCCCGATATCCGTTCGTCTTGAAGAACAGCTCAATGTGATCGTTCAGACCAACATTGAAGCTGAGCGGGATATCGCTTATATCCACGTCACCGGGATCGCGATCATAATTACTGTACGCGATACTAAACGTGAACTCGCCTTTCCTAATCGTGGCACCATCGTAAACCGTGAAAAGCCCGGTTGGTCCACCTTCTGGACCGCCGGTGCCCACTGACGGAGATTGATTCCGCGGATCGTTAGGCGATCTCAAAGTCTGCGCTGATACGACAGCACATAACACCAAAGTAGCGAGCGCGGCAATAAGCGCTCTGTTTGCGAGTCTCATCGCATTCCTCCTGCGAAATCGAAATGAGTATAGATGTCTAATTATGAGTACCACCGTGGGCAAGTAATCGATCCGACCTGACCGACCTATCGTCCCTTGCCGTGCGGAGGCGCCAACTACAAGCTGACGAATCCTACGCTGAACGCCCCTGTATCCTGAATCTAGCGGCGGTTGACCTAACTAAAAACAAAATCAGCTAACCGTCGTTCGCGGAAAAATTCAATCCGAGCCTGGAAAAACCAAACGTCACTTCTTATACGAAAAGTGTCGTTCGGTGTCAACGATCTGCACCCCAAACTTTGGCCCACGCCAAAATTTCCTACACGAGTCCAAGGCACAAAATCATGCCAGACCATACTCTACCTTTTCGGGGAAATCAAGACCTTTCATTAATTAGCGGCCAATTTCTTTATGTTTTTTCCGTCACGCATAGATGCCTCGCATGCGTGTGTCATAGGCCACTCGGTCTATTGCGAGCATGTACGCCGCCGTCCGCGTGTCCACCGAATGAGCGTCGGCATAGCGGCAAAGATCGTTGAAGCTGGCGACCATCGTATCCTGAAGTCGCTGGTTGATGACATCCTCGCGCCAGAAATATCCCATCCGGTCCTGGACCCACTCAAAGTATGAAACGGTCACTCCTCCGGCATTCGCCAAAATGTCCGGAATTACGAAAATGCCTTTTCCGTGAAGGATCTCATCAGCCGCAGCCGTGGTAGGACCGTTTGCCCCTTCAGCCAGGACCTTGCACTTAATCCGATCGGCGTTCTGCGAAGTAATTTGGTTTTCGGTTGCCGCCGGCACCAGAACGTCACAGTCCAGCTCTAAAAGCTCGCTATTTGTAACTCTTTCAACGCCTTCAAAGTTTTCAAAGGAGCGAGTGGCATGAAGATGCTTGAGAGCGGCTGGGATATCAATCCCCATTGGATTGTAAATACCTCCATGAACATCCGAAATCGCCACAACCTTATATCCAGCTTCATGAAGCAGCTGGGCGCCAATGCCACCCACATTTCCGGATCCCTGAACCACCACCCGCGTTTCGCCGGGAACCATCCCAAACTTTTTCACCGCTTCATTGATTACAAATAGAATCCCCCGGCCAGTCGCCTCTCGGCGACCAGACGACCCACCCAGGTCAATTGGCTTCCCAGTCACGACAGCAGTGACTGTATGCCTCGCATGCATTGAGTACGTGTCCATGATCCAGGCCATGGTTTGCTCATTGGTGTTCATGTCGGGAGCCGGCACGTCCTTTTCGGGCCCGATGAAGTCAAGCAGCTCAGAGGCATAGCGCCGCGTCATGCGTTCCAACTCTCCCATAGACATCTGTTGTGGATCGCAAATCACCCCGCCCTTCGCGCCTCCAAAGGGGACATTGACCACTGCGCACTTCCAGGTCATCCAGGCAGCGAGCGCTCTGACTTCGTCGAGACTCACATCGGGTGAATAGCGGATGCCACCTTTTGCCGGCCCCCTCGCGAAATTGTGCTGAACGCGATAACCCTCAAACACCTGAATGCGTCCCGAGTCCATCCTGGTCGGGATATAGACCTTGAGTTCGCGATTGGGAACCCGCATGACCGCGTACAAGTCCGCGTCAAGGTTAAGCAACTGGGCTGCCCGGTCAAATCTCGACATCATCGACTCGAATGGATTCTCTTCTTTGATTTCTTTGATATCGTCTACGTAGACAGTGTGCATAGTGGACATTGGCATCTCCGAGAAGTTCTTAATCACTTGTGGGGGCGAAGGGGTCTGTTCTGGACGGATGGTTCGATCAGCGAATCATTGATACAGGCATCGATAGCGAGTTCAGTGGTCGTTGATCTCCGTCAAGTCCGCTTAGTCAGGACTGCGAGCCTAACCGGCTTTCCGTTTTGCGGTGTCCACTGGTCTAAGAGGCTCCGGCCCTCTCGCTTCACCAAAGACACGTGTATTAACGCATCTCGGTCGATTATTGAATTACGGGATTACGGTCGGCATGTTATCCCATGCATCAAGACCAGCGCAACCGGCATCTTAGAATAGTGGATGCCTCCGAATGATCGAGAATCTTGTTTGGACGTTATTACTTTTGGCGTGTTAAGATCACGCCCTCCTCGGGCATTTCCTTTCACACCGGTTGCGACTGGTTTTCATGAGCGATCCCTTGCCAAGTTGTACTCCTTTGCGCACCAGCCCCATCGTTTTCATGGTTGCACTGTTGCTGATGTTCGCCTTTAGTGGCGTGACCCTGGCACAGGCCGACGACGCTTTCGGCGAAGCGGCTGATCCGGTGAGATTATTCGAGCGTGGTCAAAACGCCCATGCTCGTGGCGACCTGGCCAAGGCACTTGAGTTCTACGAAGAGGCCATCAAAGTCAGGCCGGAATTCCCTGAAGCTGAATTTCAGCGAGCGAATGTATTGGTGTCGCTCGGTCGTAAGGTTGAGGCTGAGGCCGGTTTTCGTCGCACCATAGAACTCAAAAAAGGCTGGTCCCTTCCCTATTCGGCATTGGGCACGCTGCTCGTGGGACTCAACCGCGATTCCGAAGCTGAGCCCATTTTGCGCCAGGCCCTCAAGCTCGACGTGCAGAACAATCTGGCGCTGCGAATGCTGGCTGACATCCGCCTTCGCGCGGGGGATGCCAAAGAGGCACTGAAGCTGACGCAGACGGCAACCAGCGATGACGATGCGCCCGCGGCCACCTGGATGCTGCGCGCGTTGGCAGAACGAATGTCCAACGACAAGCCGGCCGCGCTCGCCAGCCTCGAGCATATCCTCAAGCTTGAGCCTAACAATCTCTCTGCCCTCATGGAACGCGCCGAAATCCGAATCGCAATGGAAGACAAGCCACGCGCGCTGGAGGATCTCGCTGCAGCCGAAAAACTGATCAGGGGTGATAAGGCCGCAGCCTCTCGAGTTGCCGCTGCGTATGACCTGACTGGTAAACCAGAAGAAGCGCGGCGAATTGCGCAGTCCGCCGGATTGATCTCGCTATCGCAGCCTTCTGCTGATGGCTCGATCAAGGTTGGCGGAACAGCTGAAGAAATCGAAGCCGCCAACAACCCAGACCCGACTATATCAACCAAGGCTCTGGAAAGCCTTTTGGCAAAGAACCCCGGCAACGCCATGTTGATGGCCCGACTCGGCGCAGCGTATCGGACAACTAATCCCGCTCGCTCGCTCGATTTCTACCGCCGCGCACTTGAGGTTGCCCCGCATAACGTAGATTATGCAACTGGATATAGTTCGGCCCTGGTTCAAGCTCGACGTTTCGGTGATGCGATTGCAGTTCTAAGACAAGTTATCTCGGCTGCGCCGGAAAACTACACGGCCCATGCCAATCTCGCCACTGCGCTCTACGCACTCAAACAGTATCCGCAGGCGCTGCCTGAGTATGAGTGGCTGTTGCGGGCGAAACCCGAATTGACTGTCCCTCATTATTTCATTGCCACCGCGCATGATTATCTTGGAGAATACGATGAGGCCCTGACAGCTTATGAACTTTTTCTTGCGCACGCCGATCCCAAGACGAATCAACTCGAGATCGAAAAGGTGAATCTGCGATTGCCGAGCTTACGTCGCCAGATCAAGCTGGGCCAGGGCGTGAAGCGCAAACCCGGCCAAACGCGCAAACCGTGACAGGCGCCGTCAAAATAAAATGGGCTACGCTAAAACTGAACAGACTTGGATGAGACGCACGCCGCTGCTGCTCCTTTTGGCGCTCCTGTATGTGCCGGTGGCGACCGGGCAGGAGTCTCCTGTTCAAGACCAGACAGCGCCGCCGCCTCTCAAGATTATCTCGCGCGTGGAACGGGCACAGATTGACGAGTCGAAAGATGCCAAGGCCCGGGTCCGCACGACGCTCGATCTGGCCGTGGTTCGCTTGATAGAGGTTGAAGCCCAGACTTCGCAACAGAACTATCCGCTAGCCCTGGCTGGAGCCGGCAAATACTGGGCTTTGATCGAAGACGTATTCAGCTTCCTCAAAACGATGAAGAACGATAGCAACAAGACCCGCGATCTTTACAAGCGGGTAGAGCTCGCCCTCCGCGCTCACGCCCCACGGCTGAGCGCGGTGCGGCGCGGAACACCTGCTGAGTATTCATTTTGGATGAAGCAGATCGAAGAGTTCGCCAGAAACGGGCGCACCGAGGCGCTAAACTCTTTCTATGGCCACACCGTCTTTCGCGAAAAACCCGCGGAACAACAAGCTAATAAACCAATCCCCAAAAACTCGATCACGCCAGACAAGAACCAACCATGAAAGCTCGCGTTTCGATTCTCATGCTCACCGCCGCGGTGATTTGCTCACTCGGGGCTTCCCACAGCGTTCGTGGACTCCAAACTCCCAGGGAGCACTTGACTGAGCAGGAAGTCGAACTTGTCAAAGAGGCCCAGATCCTCGACAAGCGCATCGCAGTCTTTATCAAGGCCGCCGATCGCCGCATCGAAGTAATAACCGGAGCTGCTCCAAGTACCTCGAAACAGGCGAAGAAGGAGGCCGAACTTTGGGGGCCCCTTCCCACAGGCACCCGGGGCGAACTGATGGGTGATATCTCCCGCATCTTCGACGAGGCCATAACCAACATCGACGATGTGAGTTCCCGCGACGACAAGAATCCTTTGATCCCGATCGCGCTACGAAACCTCGCCGCCGCCGTCAGCCGGATTGTTGGTCAATTGAAACCATTGGAAGGTCAGTTTAGCGGCGACTCGGAAACCAGCTCTTTTGATCAACTCATCGACAACGCTGAGTCGATTGTTCAAGCCGCAAGCAAACTCCCACCACCGGTTGAGAAAAAGGGCAAGGGCGGCAAGGGCAAGGCCCAGAACTAGAACGCTGAATCAAAGCTCGAAGTCGAACTTTGATTCAGCGCTTTCTCCTCGGTTAACAAGGACTAGTTATTATCTCTTTCGTACCGCTGCACTAACTATTCGCGCTTCCTGCTCAATCGCTGCGCCGGCACTCGCTTCGTCTCCTTCTTCTTTGGCCGCAGCTGCGGACTGCAGTCTAGCGGCGGTCTCGCCAACGGCAAACAATCTGTACTCTACTTTCGCCTCCGTCTTGTCAGCGCTCCCGACGCCGGTTGCCTTACTTAAGAACCCCCCGATCTTCTTTGCCGTCGACGTTTTCAGCGCCGCTATATCCGAGTAGAGGATAAAGTCGCATTGCCTGGTTTTGGCTTCGGCCTCGGCATCACTCGGCGTTGTGGCATTCAACCCTACCGCCTCTATCCCGTTGCCCTGGATCTCGCTTATCAGGAGTTGGCGTAGTGCCTCTAAAGAAACACTGCGGTCGGTTTTATTGCCGATCTGCACGACGCCCACGCGAATGACACCTGGCGCCTTTTGCCTGGCACTACTCGAGTGACTGGGTCGCTCTCGCTCCGTTGGCTGATTGCCCCCTGGTGCTTCCGACATCATCGCACTCATTGAGGGCATGCCATACAACTCCTGGGAATTGTTCGTCTCGACATAGCCTGCGGGCACGTCAAACAGTGCAGCGTCGAGAGGTGCCCGAGACAGTTCGACAACTTCCCTGGTCGAAGTGTAGGTCACTTCGCCGTTTGCGCCATACATAGTGGTCGTTTCCAATAACGCGTAACCAGTTCGCGCCGCGCCTTGCCGGTTGAACCGAATCCTGTCCCGGCAGCCCCCAGCAGCAGGACCACCCATCATTTGCGAGCCGGTCTCACAGTTGAGTCCAAATGCCAGGTCGATGTACCAACCATCCGTCTCCATCCGCATCTTGGTCGGACTACACGCGTCGGGAGAAGATTCGACCGCCATCGAAGTCTTTACATGCCGGGCTTTGAAACCAAACATATCCTTGCGCTCGCCGGTATCAACCGCCGTCGAGTTATAGGTAATCGTTCCCCCGCGTCTCGCAGGCTCCGCCGTCACTCTCGCGGCCGTTCCACTGTTGGGGGCCGCATCAACGGTTTCCATCGGAGTCACGACATACTTTCTGGCCTGGTCACTTATCTGAATCGTGCGTTTGAGGTCACACTGGGTAATGTTAATTATGTCCATGCCGTAACCCATCTTCATTTCAGATCGCTCACGTGCTCCTTTGAGCATCGTCACTGTCTCCATGGGTTGGCCTGACGTGGTAACTCGATACTTGATCTTCAGGTCATTCGCTGCGGGAGGCGGCGCGGCTGGACGGTTTCCCGGCCGCTGGGCCACAAAGGCGGACGACGAAATAACTAATAAGGCTAAAACTCCCAATCCCAATCTCCAAAAACTTCTGATCATGACTTTCTCCTTGTAATGTTCCTGGTCTCTGGCCAGGCCGAATGATGAAAATTTACCCCTGGATAAACTAGATCCCTTACCGATCAACTGATGAACAGATTTCCCATTAGCCTGAGCCTGGTATCCGCTCACAGTTCTTCCCCTACCAGTCTAACGCGTAAAGCACGAACAACCCCGTTCAGGCCACGACCATCTTTCAATCCCGGGCCCCTCGCAAGACCTCGGCGGCGCGATTCAACGCTTCGACAATCCGCTCCAGTGCTTCCCTGGCGTGCGCGGTGTTCCGGTCATCCAGCGCCTGGCGAAAATCCGGAAGAGGCTGGGCCGCATATCCAGTATAAATTCCCGGCGCGTAAATCTGGTGGGTGTACCAGTTCCGCCCGCGCAGGCCGCGGCCGTCCGTCAACGCCCGTTCTACCGCAATCAAAGCGTCATTGATGACTCGCAACCTGGCTGCGGCGCCTGGTTGTGGTCTGGCGGCAATGCGTGAACGATCGATCTCCTCAACCATGGCTCGTTTCGCTTTTTCGACCCGTTCAGCTTCCGCTGAGAAATTCTGAATCGCTTCCATCATCGACTTTTCCGGAAGACCGCTCGCCAGGTTTCGCCGTCTCGCGGTCTTCATGCTCTCGTTGAAATAATCGCGGATCTGCAAAGCATAGTCGGTGTAATCAAGCGGCAGACCGGCGGCGTCGGACAGGCGCAGGGCCACAGTCCCCCACAACCGAGCGGCGGCCACGTGATACGCGAAGGTCGGATCGCCGAAGTTTGCCATCCAATGGAAGCTGTCATAAGCCGAATGGTAGACGCCGTAATCGCCGCCAAATCCCATGTCGGTCGAAGGAATCCCGAGGTGCTGAAGAAACGGCGTGTAGTCAGAACCAGAGCCCAGCGCCCCGATACGCGCCTCGGCGATTTGGACATCGGAACCGGTTTCCGCATCAGTCAGCTCAGCTTCAGGCCTTTGTTCGCGGCCGCGATCCTGCCATTGCTGGTAAATCGTCTTGCCGGTCTTTGGATCTTTAACGTCTCGAGTGGCGCCACGAATCAGTTTCCACATCGAAGGCACCGACGAGGCGCCGAAGTGTTCGCCAGACACGGCTGCGTCCATGTTCAGATAGGCAACCGCCTTCTGTTTCAATTCGTCCGCGTATTCCTCCACCCATTCGGTTGAGCCCAACAATCCATACTCTTCTCCGTCCCAGCTACAGAGCAGGATCGTGCGGCGCGGCTTCCATCCACTCTTCAACAAACTGCCAAACCCGCGCGCAGCTTCAAGCATCGCCGTCGTACCGCTGTTAGGATCGACTGCTCCAAAGACCCAGGCATCGCGGTGGTTGCCCATGATCACCCAACGGTCCCTTTCTTCATTGCCTTCAATGCGCGAGATCACGTTCCAGATCTTCCGCACCTGATAGTCCATCTGCGTCTTCAGGTGCACCTTCACATCCGCAGTTCCGCCCACGTGGTAGGGGAACGGAAGGGCTCCCTGAAACCCGCGCGGCCTTACCACTCCTCGCAGCGGTTCCAGCAGACGCCGGGCGTCCCCGTAAGAAATCGGCTGTACCGGAATGCGCGTCATGGTAGTTACCTCTTCCATCTTCAGGCGCGGCACGCCCGGCACTGAAGGCTTGCCCGGAGTCAACGGATCACCAGGAGCCTTGAACAGGAATTGGACTGATCCGCGCTGAGCCGAGCTGACTGGCCGCCAGGGACCTTTGGGGTAAACATCGCCCTGGGCGTAACCATCGTCGGCCGGATCGGAATATATTATTAGACCCAGCGCGCCGTGGTCTTCCGCGACTTTCGCCTTCACCCCGCGAAACGAGTTGCCGTATCGAGCGATAACAATCTTTCCGGTTACATCTACTCCTGCTTTCTTCAGAGCGTCGTAATCAGGAGGCAAACCGTAGTTTGCGTAAACCAGCGGAGCCGTCACATCACCGCTCGGGCTGTATCCGTTGAATAGTGGAATGATGTTTGGATTTGAGGACGTTGGGTCAGCCGCCAGCACAGCTTCTTTCAGCGGCAACCGCTCCCGCCCCCGGGACGTAATCAACTCCACAATCCCCGGATGCTTCGGGTAATTCAGCAGCACGTCATACTCTTTGAGTTCCGACGGAATCCCATAACTACGAATCTGATCGCGCACGTACACGGCTGTATCGTAGTCCGCTTTGGTGCCGGCCACGTGCGGCACAGCCGTCAGACGCCGCAGGTGCTCCCGAGCTGAGTCCGGCGCCGGCACTTCTCGAAACTTCTCCTCCCAGCGACGTTGCTCGATCTCTCCAGTGGATCCACCCTGTACGGACGGCGACGGGTCAATTGAGCCGTTGTATGAAAAGACCGTAAGTGAATTCGAGTTGACGGCGAAGATCAGGAGAAGAAGAACGGCTACACAGTTACGCATGGATCGCATTTTTATGGTTTCCTCTATTGAACAATGTTCGTTCACTTATCGTAGAACCCAACGTCTCAATACCTGTGGGGTTGAAGGGAGCCGACGATGGACAGCAGATACTATCCGGGCGTTGAAGCCGATGTCTCCAGGCTGGTCTCTGAACTTCGGAGTTTGTTTGACCAGGACTATGAAGTGCAGACTATGCACGTCTCCTCGACAACGGTTGTGCAAGCGCGAAAGTCTAGCACGTTGCGCGACCTTACCGGACTGTCGGCAGCCTTAACTATCAAGATTACCCCCGAAGCCGCGGGCACCCGCGTTGAGATCGGCATGCAGAAATGGTTTGACAAGGCGGCGGTGGCGGCAGTCGCACTGATCCTTTCTGCCGGACTCCTCGTGGCGCTACCTGCACTCGGCGCTTATTGGCAATACAAAATCACTGAAGACGCGTGGAAGATCATAGACGAACACATTGCCCGCAAAGGTGGTGGGTATGTCCCGCCTTTGCCCGGCCGGTGCGGGACCTGTGGTGCGGCAAACTCCGCCGGCTCCGGCTTTTGTTCGACGTGCGGCGCCAATCTCGCGGCTATCGCCTGTTCCTCCTGCGGAGCCAACCAGAAAGATCCGTCCGCAAGATTCTGTAATCGGTGTGGGAAGCCGCTGGCCTCGGGCAAAGGCTAGCCCGCGGAATTCTTCGCGCACCTTCGCGGTTCTTTGTGTACTTTGCGGTATAAAAGCCTGAAAGCAATTGACCGCAAAGAGCGCCAAGAACGCAAAGATCGGGTAGTGCTCCGCTAGATTCCCTAACGGAGCACTACCAAAGATCGCGCAAAAGGTGGACTTGGGACACTACCCTCCAACTAATTGACTTGCCAAACCAATCGTCGTATCGTTCCCGCCGCTCAGACCATGCCTGATTAAGAAGCTAGGTTTGGAGCTGGTTTCTGCGCTTTAACAACAACCTTCGGGAGGCACCTGTAATTCCTGGGCAGTGTCTCTCGTATCAGTTTCATCGGTAATTCAACCAAAGTACTTCCAACTGTCTTTTAACGGCCGCAAACTGTGGTCAGGATCTGTGACCACGAAATCAATCAATTCAAACCCCCTTGGAGGTAGTGCTTATGAAAAAGTCTCTCCTGCTTTTCCTCGTTGTAATCTCTGTGTCTGCATTCTCCCAAGTGCTGGCTCAGCCTGGTCCAGAACAGATGAGCCCACCGAAAGCTCTCCTAATCGTTCGTGAGGAGATCAAGCCCGGCATGATGGGTGTCCACAATCGTCACTCAGCCGAGTTTGCGAGTCTCTTTAGCTCAATGCAAACACCGAATCATCGGATCGCGATGGTGCCGATAGCCGGCAATGAAAACGAAGTCATCTACATCACTCCGCTCGAATCGTTTGCGGAGTTGGAAGGAATTAATCAGGCAACGGACAAGAAGCTGGAAGGCGCGACCGGCGCGGCCGCCGCTAAGCTCGAAAGGCTCAACAACGAAGGCCCTGCGCTGCATGCGGCGATGCGCGATATTCTTACCGTCTACCGGCCGGAACTCAGCTTCAACCCCGGCGCTCAAATCGCCCAGATGCGTTATTTTTCAATCACCACCACCCACGTCCGCCCGGGCTTCGACGCGGCCTATGCTGAGTATGTTCAGAAGGTAATTAATGTGGCCCGGCAAAAAGCGAAGGTCGACAATCTGCACGTCGCGGTTTTCCAGATCATCTCAGGCGCGCCTGGTGGGACTTTCATGATTTTCCGGCCGATGAAGTCTCTATCTGAGTTGGATGTTCCGATTGGGCAGAGGGTCCGCGCGGCGATGACCGACGACCAGCGGAAGGATGCTGACAAGGCAGTCCGCGAAGCAGTCATGTCCAGTGAAGTGAGTACCTACGCATTTGCCCCGCGGATGAGCTATGTTCCACAGGGATTCGCCTCGGTTGACCCGACTTTCTGGAACCCCAAGCCGGAGACGGCTCCGAACCCAAGACCGAAGAGGCGCGCGCCTAAGCCGCCACCCGCTCAATAGGCTCGCACCGATTTTGGTCCAAGAGTCGTTCGGCGCGACACAAAGTTAGCCCGCGGTAGCGGGTGACGGCGTAAAGCCTGGGGTGGAGCAAAGCGAAACCCCAGGAACCGCCAACGAAGACACAGCAGCCCGCGGTAGCTAGCGACAGCCGGAAGTTCACGATAATAACTGTCGCCCGCTATCGCGGGCTGGCCTATATTTGGAATACAAACCTGGGGTTCCAATTCGCTCCACCCCAGGCTTTACGCTTTCGCCCGCTCCCGCGGGCTGCAGTTCCGGATACCCCTATCCACGAAGAAACACGAAACTACTCGAACTGAGGATTCGCTTTCGCGTCGGGTAACTTAATGGATTAGTCGTGTCGCAGCGCCCTCACCGGGTCGATGCGCGCCGCCCGGGCCGCGGGGTATAGCGCAGCGAGTATTGAGATGACCAGTGCAAACAGGATGGCGCTGGCGGTGAGCCAGGGCGGCAGGGAGAAGAAGTCGACAAACGACGCGCCTTGGGGCTTGAGAATGAACCGGTAGGCCAGCCGGTTAGCGACGGCATCTATTCCCCACGCCAGCAGAGCGCCTATCACTCCTCCGCAAAGACCAATTACCGCGGCTTCGACGAAGAAGATCAGTTTGATCTCGCGGTCTTCTGCGCCAATCGCTTTCATGATTCCAATCTCGCGCGTGCGCTCGAGGATGGACATGATCATTGTGTTGGCAATTCCAAACGAGGCTACCAGCAGAGAGATACCGCCCAGGAGTCCCAACACCGAATCAAGGATCAGGAAGACGGTCCGGATCTGATCTAACTCGTCAACGATCGAGAAACTGCCAAAACCGAGTTCGGTCAAACGCTTCCTAACCGCCGTGAGCGCGACGGGATCATTTACCCGGACCACTGCCGAAAAGTAGCCTTCCGTTTGGTTCTGCCCCAGTTGCCCACTCTGCCGCGCCAGGGCTAGTGCCACTTCGCCCATTGGATTGCGATGTTCAAGGGTCCACTGGCGCGCGGCACGTAGCGGCACATAGATCGAAGCCCCCGACATCAATCCAATTCGGCCTCCCTGCCCGGCGCCTTCCTTTGGTTTGCTATCCAATACCCCGCTAATGCGAAAGGTATGGGCCACGAGCGAGTTGGCGATCACACTCTCGTTATCCTCTTCCAGCGGGATACCGAAAAAGTTCATGCCTCCCGCTTCATCGCCTTCCTCTGTATCCGGCTGCTTTCCGTCACCGGAGTTGCTTTGCTTTTCACCAGCCGGGGCCAGAAACTCGACCGTCTTCCCAATCGCGTCTGCTGGATTATCGAAGCCGAAAGTTTCCGCGGAGACTTCATCGATGACGACTTCCTCGGCATCCGCCCGACTGATCATTTTACCGGCGCGGAAGTTCTTAAAGCGTGTCGATGAATTCGGCAAGGAAACCCCATTGACAGATAATGGTATTACTCGCCCGTTGGCCCGAACGAAGGTCGTAAACCCGATATCAGGTTCGACGTAAGACACGCCCGGAATGGTGGCAATCTCGGCCAGCGCCGCGTCATCAAGAATTCTGGTTGGGCTCTTGTCAGGTCGGAAGCCGCCGCCGCGACGTTCGCCGGGGTTATCGTCTCGCTTCACCTTGGGATCAACCCCGGCTACGGCCATCGAAAACACGTTCTTGCCAAACACCCGAATTTCGTTGAACAGGTCGAGGGCGCGGAAACGGGAAAGCATGTTTTGCTGCAGGCCCAACCCAAACGAAACCATGGTGACGATCACCGCCACGCCGACGATCACGCCCATCGTCGTCAGAAAGAAGCGCAGCTTCGCCTGACGCAGATTTCGTAAAGCCAGGTGCAGAATATCGATAAAACTCATAGGATTGAATTTTGGACTTCGGATTTCGGATTTCGGATTTTCATGACGCGGAGAGTCTCCTGCAAAATCTCAAGCGCTGGGATTCGAGTGATTCGACGGGCGGTTCAATTTCAAACCCTCCACTGGAAACAAATTCGAAATCCGAATTCCGAAATTCAGAAGAGGTGTCGGACGGAGCCAACGGTCCAGTCGGCCAGACTTGCCGTGACCACTTCCGCGCCGGCGGCCCGCAAATCGCTTTCGGCGACGGTATTCGTTACACCGAGCGTGCGCATTCCGGCGCCCGCTCCTGCTTGAATTCCGGGAGGCGAATCCTCAATGACCAGACATTCGCCGGCCAGCAGTGGGAGCTGCCTA
>DATKIS010000519.1:0-5668 GCA_035543975.1 Pyrinomonadaceae bacterium | reverse complement strand
CGGCGCCGCAACCTGGCTCGACGCGGGCAGTTCGCTGAGACAGGTCAACATCATCCTCAGTACCCAAAGACTGAATCAAATTATTGAGCACGAGCCCGCCGATCTTATTGCGCGAACAGAAACGGGCGTGACCCTCCGAGCGCTGAATAAGGAGCTTGAGCTGAAAGGACAATGGTTGGCTGTCGATCCGCCGGAGGGTGCCGGAAGTGCCACAATCGGCGGCGTAGTTGCTACCGGACTAGGCGGGGCGCAACAGTTTGGCTACGGTGCGCCCAGGCGACACGTCATCGGAATGAAGGTCGTACTGGCGGACGGAAGCCTGATAAAAGTCGGTGGCCGCGTGGTAAAAAACGTCGCCGGCTACGACCTGTGTAAGCTATTCACGAGCAGTTACGGGACCCTCGGCGTGATTGTCGAAGTTAACTTCAAACTCCGCCCAGTCCCGTTTGCAACAAACACGGTGATGGCTATCGGAACTCTGGCCAAACTAATCCAAAGCGCGCGAGCGATAATTAAGTGCCCGCTCTTTCCGGTGGCGGTGGAAATGCTGTCGCCTGGTTTAGCCGTCGAAGCTGGTCTTGTTGAAGGGAAAGAGCACGTGCTGCTGGTGCGTTTCGCCGGCTCAGCCAGCGGTGTCGCTCAGCAGACCAGGGACGCCATTGGGGTGATAGACGAACCTGGTGTAGGCAGCCTGGCGACACGAACCTTCGCAGGCGACGCCGCAATCTGGCATTCTCTGTCATCATTGCCATCGCGCTCCGAAAGCAAACTGGTTTGGAGAGTCGGCGTCAGACCCGCCGAGGTGGAGTCGTTCCTATCCAGGTTGGCCGGGAACCATCAGACGGATCTCGATGCTTCCGAGCTGATGTGGCATGCGGGCGTGGGCGACGGACGCATTCGCGTGTTTGATAACCGGCCGCAATCGGCTGACGTAACGGTTCCGCGCCTGGTGGAGATTCAGGCCGCTGCACAGAGTCTGGGTAGTGCGCTTATCATGGAGCACGCTCCGGCAGAGTTACGGGATCGCATTGGGTGGCAAGTTCCACGGTCCGCCGCATCGTTGATGCACCGGCTGAAGGAGCAACTCGATCCGAACGACATACTTTCTCCGGGAAGGTTCTTCCTTTAGTGCGTTTAGGGTGGTGGTCCCCGACGCGGAGCGATGTTATTAGCACCGCGGCTTTAGCCCGGTGTAAGGAAGAAGCGCTTCTTCTTGGCCGTAACCGTTTTAACGGTTTACAGGGTTTTGTCCGAGAAACCGTTGAAACGGTTTAGGGCCTTCGTAACTACTGGTCTGTTCACCGGGCTAAAGCCGCGGTGCTAATGAAATCGCTTCGCGTCGCCACGGGATCGGACTTTTTGTGCAAAACCTTTGGCAGACGGTGTTAGAGACCCCTCTGGGGCATAACGCTGATAGCGTTCGTTAATTAAGGTTCCGCATTCAATCGACATCCATCCCCGTGCTCAAGCTTCGGTGTTAATCAGGTAGATCAGAATTTGGAATAGCAGAGAGGTAATCGGTCATGTACACGAAATCAAAATCAGTAGTTCTTACCCTGGCGATTGCTTTTGTCTTCGTCACTGCTCCGTTCGTATCTATTCCCCAGCTCGCGCCGACTGTAGCGGTGGCAGCTTCGCGCGAACCGGTGCGGGCGAAGCACGGCATGGTGGCCTCGACCAACGAAGTAGCCTCCCGCGTGGGAGTCGACGTAATGAAGCGCGGTGGAAACGCGATTGACGCGGCCATCGCGGTGGCCTTTGCATTAGCGGTTACCCACCCGGCGGCCGGCAACCTCGGCGGCGGCGGTTTCATGATGATCCGGTTGAAGAACGGCAAGACCACGGCGATTGACTACCGTGAGATGGCGCCCGCCGCCGCCAGCCGCAACATCTATCTCGACGCGCAAGGCAATGTAATAAAAGGCGAAGGTGGCCCCCTGGTAGGCTATCGCGCCGCCGGCGTGCCCGGGACAGTGCGCGGAATGGAGTTGGCCCTAAAGAATTATGGTTCCGGCAAACTCACCTGGGCCCAACTGGTCGAGCCTGCCCGCCAACTGGCTGCCAACGGTTTTAGCGTGACCTATTCACTCGCCCGTTCTTTGCGCGGCAATAATGACTACCTGTCGCAGTATCCGGAAACCAAACGCATCTACCTAAACGGCGGCAAGTTCTACAACGAAGGCGACGTGTTTCGCCAACCGGACCTCGCCGCGACGTTTTCCCGGCTGCAGAAGGGGGGTCCCAATGAATTCTACCAGGGCGAAACTGCGCGGTTGATCGTCGCCGATATGCAACGCAACCACGGTTTGATGACCATGGCAGACCTGCGCGGTTACGTGGCCAAGCAGCGCGAGCCACTGCGCGGCAATTACCGCGGTCACGAAGTTATCTCGATGCCGCCTCCTTCCTCAGGCGGAGCCGTACTGATCGAGATGCTCAACATCCTCGAAGGCTACGATCTAAAGAAGGTTGAGTCAGCCTCCTCGGAGCGTTATCACCTGATGGCCGAGGCCATGCGACGGGCCTTCGCAGACCGAGCTGAGTTTATGGGCGACACTGATTTCGTGAAGGTGCCGGTCGCCGGTTTGATTGACAAGGCCTACGCCGCCAAACTTCGCAGCACCATCAAGGCAGAAAGGGCGTCTACCAGCGTGGAGGTTCGCGCCGGCAGGCCAGCAGGTCATGAGTCGGAAGAGACCACGCATTTCACCGTGGTTGATGCGGAAGGAAATGCAGTCGCGAATACCTATACCTTGAATAACTCGTATGGCTCGGCCGCGACCGCCAAAGGCACCGGCATAATTCTCAACGACGAGATGGACGACTTTGCGGCCAAGCCCGGCACCGCCAACATGTACGGCTTGATTCAGGGCGAGCGAAACGCTGTGGCTCCGCAGAAGCGGCCGTTGTCGGCAATGACGCCAACGATCGTGCTGCGCAAGGACGGCAGTCTTTGGTTCACGGTCGGTAGTCCGGGTGGGCCAACGATCATCAACACCGTGCTGTGTATAATTACCAATGTCATCGACTACGGCATGAACATGCAGCAAGCCATCGACGCCCCGCGAATTCATCATCAGTGGCTGCCTGACGAACTTACCTTTGAGCCCTACGGGATGTCAGGTGATACCCAAAGCGCGCTCAGTTCCCGCGGCCACAAACTGGACAAGCCCCGCTACCTGGGCGACGCGGAAGGAATCATGATTGAGGAGAAGACGGGCGTGAGACTGGGAGCCACTGATCCCAGAAGGAGTGATGGATTGGCAATTGGGTATTGAATCGAGAAATCAGTTCTGAGCGAGGGCAGAAGACTCGTCAAGCAGGCAAAGACTGCGCAGATGGGTTCCCGTCAGGGCAGCATCAATGAGACTTCGAATCGTCCAGATCAAAAGTGTGGATAGCGGCGGAGTATTTTCTGAGTAGCCCTTCAATCCTATTTACCGGACAATTACCAACGCGCAGCCAAATGAACTTTGGCGGGAAGCCATGGAGCAGACTCCGCTGCTGGAAGTCTGAATCCTTCGAGACTATCGCGTAGCCCTCGATCTGAGCGTACTCCCAAACTGCGAGGTCATTAGCATCATGGAGACCAACGTCTCTTACATGAATGCTCTCGGCGTAAATGTCAGCGAGCAGGCGTGTGAGGCGGGGTGACAGATTTTGATCAAAGAGCAGTTTCATGTTCCGGCAAGGTGGCGAGTTTTCGCTCGCGATCAGCAGCAAAGGCCAAGCAGGCCTTGATGTCTTCGCCTGTGAGGTCCGGGAAGTCGGCTAAGATCTCATCCGCAGTCATTCCACCGGCGAGATACTCCAGTACATCAGTTACACTCATGCGAGTTCCGCGAATAGAAGGCTTGCCGCTGCGCTTGCCCGGTTCGATTGTGATGATCTTGCTATAATCCATACGCAGGATAATAACAAAACCAATTCATGTTGCAACCCGGCCAAAGCAATGCGATCAAATCGAACTTGCCAGCTCTATTGCAAGCCGAAGAACAAAAACTGCTGGCTTGCATTCACTGCGGCTTGTGCCTTGAAGCCTGCCCTACGTATGTAGCCACCGGTGACGAAAACGACGGACCGCGCGGACGACTTTATCTAATGCGCGCGGTAGGTGAAGGCCGACTGGCAACAGACTCAACCGCTTTCGAACGGCATATCGATCGGTGTCTCGGCTGCCGTGCCTGCGAACAAGTCTGCCCGGCGGGGGTCGAATATGGACAGCTGTTGGAAGCAGCGCGCGGAGAATTGTTTACGTCCGGGAAAGCCCGGGGCGTGAGTTACGGACTATTGCGTTTGGTGCTCAAGCATGTTTGGTTACACCCGGCGCGTTTGAAGTTCGCGTTTACGATGTCGCGAATCTTTCGAGATGCGGGGCTGGCCCGTCTACTGCTGAAAACCGGGATCGCACGGTTGTTCTCGGCTAAGCTCGAGTTTGGCCTGGCCTTGCTTACGAGTTCAGCCCCCAGGCTGGAACTTAACCGACATCAATCCCGAAGAAACTCGGGGATTAAGAATAAGGCGGCAGCAGCCGGCGCCGGTGGCGACCACACGATGCTCTTCACTGGCTGTGTTGGCGCTGGACTCTTTTCCAGGGTGAACCTTGCCACTCAACGCGTACTCGAGGCCAACGGGTTCGGGGTTGAGACTCCCCCGCAGCAGGGTTGTTGCGGTGCGCTTCATGCTCATGCCGGTGATCTTGAAGGTGCTCGTGTGCTGGCGCGTCGAAACATTGAGGCCTTCAGTCGGGCCGAGTTTCCAATAATTACGAATGCCGGCGGATGTGGGGCCATGCTGGCATCGTACGGACACTTGTTGGCGGACGACCAGGCATTTGCGGAACCGGCGGCCGAATTCTGCACCCGCGTTCGCGATGTGAGTCAACAACTCGAAACGGTCGAACCGCTGAGCCCCGTCGGTCTATCCGATCGTAGCAAACGGCCGGCTCCAGATAACCAGCCGATCAGTGAGGCTGGAATGCGAGTCACCTATGATGCTTCATGTCATCTGCTCTATGGTCAACATGCGGGTGAAGCGCCACTGAAGATGGTTGGGTCGGTTCCAGGCATAACCTTCGGTCGACTCGAAGGCTCAGAAAGATGCTGCGGCGGCGCTGGTATTTACAACCTCCTCGAGCCTAACCTGTCGCGAACTGTGCTGGACGAGAAGCTCCGAAACATTCAGGCCACTGGAGCAGAGGTACTGGCCACTGGAAATCCGGGCTGCCAAATGCAGATCGGCGCCGGTGCGATTCTCGCAGGAATGGATTTAACAGTTTGTCATCCGGTGGAACTGCTTGATGAGTCGTACGCACGGGCTGGGATTTACGAGACTGGCTTCTCGAGTGAAAAGTAGTGAGTAATAGATCGAACCTCAAACGAATGGTCATCTCAGAGTTTGTTGCACGGAGGACATGAACTGTCATCCTCCGTGCATCTCTCCAGTATCCTCTGGTGTCTCGGTTGTGAGTATTCCTCTGGTAAATTCACCACAGAGACCGAAGGATGAAGGGATCTGCCGCGCTCTGGTAGCGCCCCTAAAACGACTAGCCTTTGCCGCTGTCATCGTTCCCAGTCGAAGACGGATCCCGTCCGTGTCGTCAAAAACGTTCCCCAAAACTGGAACAAGGGTCGTGCCCGGACGCTGGCTCTGGCGCCTGGGCCCGCCT
>DATKIS010000518.1:0-3002 GCA_035543975.1 Pyrinomonadaceae bacterium | reverse complement strand
CGGATCTTGAGCAGACCCCTTCCGGTCGTGCCACACCATAACTCGTTTAGTTTGCTATCGGGATCTCGTCCGAGGAACCGAGCTTCAAAGCCCGGCGCTGCCAGAATGCAATCTGCGCCCGTCTTGCAAAGGTAGACCCCACGATTTGTCGCAAACCATAACGTCTTGTCAGGCGTGGCTTGAATTGAGCGCACGGTCGTGCCCTTGAGATTGGTAAACGCCGGATCGGCTTTCACGTCAGTGCCGTCGTAGCTGAACACTCCGTCAGTAGCTGTGCCAATCAGTAGCCGGCGTTCATCATCCGCAAAAAGACTGATTACATCTCGGGGGATAGTTGAGTTGGCATTCCAGAGATTCGTGAGGCGGTTCACTTCCAGCTTTTCAACTCCGCGACCGTAACTGGCGATGTAAGTCGTTGCGCGAAATCTGGCGACAGAGCGAATGCTGCCCACGCCATCGATGCTCCCGGCGCTGGCTTCCAATCGGCTAAAGCTTTGAAGTTCAATTTTGGTGTCGCTGGTTAGAGCCGGTCCGACATAGAACCCTCCGGCTGTACCTACTAACAGCCGTCCGGCACTGTCCTCGCCCATGTCGTAAATGATGTTGCCCCCCAGGCCGGGAACCGGGTTCCAGTCTGCAGAGGCTGAGTTGTAGACAAAGAGTCCGCGGTTGGTGCCGGCCAATTCATGGCCAGTGGAAGTGCGGTAGAACGTTCGCACGAAATTACTCTCCGAACTGTCTCCTACCGATTCAACTCGCGCCGAATTTGGATCATAACGGCAAACTCCGCGGTCGGTGCCAAACCAGATCACGCCTTCGCGATCCTGGAAAATTGCTGACACATGATCTGAACGCAGGCCCCCGCCGGTGCCATCAAACGTCAGGCGCTGCACTTTCTTTTTGTCGGAGTAGATGAAGACGCCGTGGCCATCGGTAGCCACCCAAACTTCGCTGCCGATGTTGCGGATGGCAGTCACCGTACCGGTCTTCATTTCGTCGCGCGCGACACCGGAGAAAGTTGTACCGGTTAGTAAGCCCTGCTCGTCCTTCTTGACGCGCGCGCCCACCCAGATTTTGCCGTTTTCGTCTCGCTGCATCGCTCGCACGAAGAACGTGCTGGGACGAATTTCCATCTCGCGGGCCAGGCCATCCTGGATCGCCAGGACCCCCCGGCTGAGCGAACCTGCAAAGAGATTGTTGTTGACGATCAAGAGGCTCGTGAGCGGCAGCGGACCGGGATGTTCGCGGTCGGCATTTTCCAGGGCCTGGGTGAGCAGAGCCTGAGTATGGCGTGAGCCATCTGGCTCGATGCGACACTCGAAGACGTTTCCCTGTTCGGTGGCCAGGAGAACTCGTCCCCGTTCCGGAGTGATGATGGCCGTGATTGAGTTGCCGCCAATTTCCGTTATCACTTCGAAACGGCCGGCCATCATCCTGGCCGCTCCGGTCTCAGTGCCAATCCAAAGAGCGCCGTCCTGATCGCTTTGCAGCGCCAGGATTCGTCCGAATGGCAAACCGGTCTCGGTCATCGTCTGCGTTCGTCGTCCATCGAATTTGGCCAGGCCCGCTTCGGTTCCAAACCACATTACGCCGTCAGGTCCCTGCGCGACTGCGTGGACGCGATCGGAAGGCAGGCCGTGGAACAGTGTGACTGCGCCCCATTGATGCAGGCCCGTAACCGGCGTCGGTGACGGAGAAGGCGAGGGACTAGGCGACGGCGAGGGAGACGGGCTCGGCGATGGCTCAGGGACTTGAGAGGATGCAGGAGTAAGCGGCAGGAGCAGGAGGAGACAGAAGGCAGTAAGCAGAAGGCAGTAAGCAGCGAACAAAGCGGGCGGTGTGGAACCGGCAGATTTGCGGCGGCCTGTGTGCTTGAACACTCTTTGGAGGGGGGCCTTGATTCTCACGGCAACTTGAAATGGGCGAATACGAAGTAAGGAAACGATCCACGAAATTACCGGAAGTTACACCAAAGTTATTTAGGGAGATCGCGTCTAATATCGTGGATCGTTATTTCTTCCGTTGGTTGGCGCTCTTCTGTTCGTCCAGGAAGCGTTTGCGATCGCGTTCGAGCCAGCCTTCCAGCTCCTCCGACGCTTTTTCCAGTTCGTCATTGTTCAGCAGGCCGCGCCGCAGCGCTTCGAAGAAGGCGCGCGTGCGCACGTTATACGCGAGCTTTTCGTAGGCTTCATGCTCGGTGCCCTCGGACATCGACAGGAAGAGCTTCTCGTAAAGCGTCGCCAGCCGGCTCTCCACACCTCGCAGCGATAAGCTGCATTTCCGAGCGATGGCCCAGTTTGAAAGACCCAGCGCCAGGTAATAGAGCGCTTCGGATTCAAACTCCGTCAGCAGCGGGCGTTTGAAGGAATCCTTGAACGCGGGATCGATCATGTCGGCGCCGTCTTCGAGCACGGCAGCGACGAAACGCAGGAAACGCGACTCCGGATTGTTCTTGTGAATGAACCCGTAAGCCGGGGGCGGATCCACCGACTTCACAATCTTGCGAATCTCGTTAATATAGATCTCGTGTGGAAACTGGGTCCAGAAGATGATCCGCGCGGACGGGAAGTCGCGCCAGATGGCCCGCGCGGCTTTGACGCCCGAAAGCTTGGGCATCTGGATGTCGAGAATACAAACGTCAGGCTTGTGTTCCAGCGCCAGCTTAACCGTCTCTTCACCGTCAGCCGCTTCCACCACGGGGGCGTTGGCCGGGAACTCCTTTTCCAGAATCTCACGCAGGTAGTGGCGCTGGGCCACGTTGTCTTCGGCAATCAGGATCGACATGCGAATAATGATAGCTCGAAAGTATGGCTATCTGTAACGTGGCTTGCCACAGAGCATGGGCAGTTTGGCAACAGGCGTTTAGAGTACAAGCTTTAGCTTGCGTGTTTGGGTAGCCGCAACCTGAAGGTTGGACTCTATCCGCTTGCTCGGCAGGGCATCACGCTATTCGAGACATGTCCCTCAAGCGCGCAGGATGCCGGCGCTCCCAGCGTCCGCTT
>DATKIS010000517.1:0-3030 GCA_035543975.1 Pyrinomonadaceae bacterium | reverse complement strand
GGTGCCGTCTCCATTGAAGTCGCCGGCAGCCACACCCATCCCGGCCTCAGCCACACCGTCTCGGTTCAAGGCCGCGCCGGCGAGGAGGGCTTCATTCTTGAACGCACCGTTTTTCTGGTTGATCCACAGCTGATTAGGGTCTCCGTCATTCGCGACATAGATATCGAGCCAGCCGTCGTCGTCAAAATCCGCCGTGATCACGCCCAAGCCATGTCCGAACTCCCTCGCCACACCTGCAGCTTCAGTAACGTCCTCGAAGGATCCGTCCCCCTTGTTGCGGAGTAGCCGATTGCCAACTGGCCGGAAAGAGCGCGGCCCGCAATAGTCCCGGGCAGTCGTATCCGCGTAACAGGTGGGGCTGGCGGCAACAGTAAAATCGGCGTAGTTGATTACCATCAGGTCGAGCCAACCGTCGCGGTTGTAATCAACAAAGGCCGCGCTGGTGCTCCACCGGGGATCATCTGCGCCCGCCTTCCCGGTAACGTCGGTAAACGTACCGTTGCCGTTGTTGAGATAAAGTGGATTTGCGCCGAGGTTGCAGAGATAGAGATCAGGCCAACCATCGTTGTTGACATCTCCGGTAGTCACACCCATTCCGTAGCCGAGGCCCGAAATGCCGCTCTGCTCAGTGACATCGGTGAACCTCAGGGTGGTGCCGTTCTTGCTCATAGTCAGGTCGTTGCGGAACAACCGGCCGCGCGGCGCCAGGGGCTCGCGCCACGGGAATCTGGTCGCAGATGGGCGGTCGCCTGGTTCAAGCACGGCCCCCTGGACCAGATAGACGTCGAGATCACCGTCGTTGTCGAAATCAAAGAGGGCCGCACCCGAACCCATAATCTCGGGCAGCAGGAGCTTGCCCTTCATGCCGTTATAGTGGCGGAACCTTAGACCCACAGCCTCTGCAACTTCGTCGAAGATTGCGGTGCGTCCGCCGGCCGTTTTGGAAATTGACTGAGTAGCCGCACTGCGTCCGAAGAACCTCTGAGGGACCGCTAACTGGTAATGCGCAGCTAAGCAAACCGCCACGCCGATGAAGGCCAACAGATTTTTGCCGATTGCTATTGCCCGCGAGGTTGACCTGAGGAAAACAAAACTTGAAATCTTACGGCGCCCATCCCCATACCCGGTCGAAAGGAGCAACGCAAATGCTTGCGCCGGACTATGCAATCGGACCTGTATCGTGGGTGGCAGGGAATTCATGAAAGACTTGGCGGCGAGTATCTCAGAAGTGGGCGGCGACTGTGAAGCGTGGCCCTGGTTTTCGGGGTGGGTCAGTTGGGTGACTCTGACGTTGCCGACCCGGAGTTTCTCAAAGTAGCCGTCTGCTCAGTTTCCCGAGAGTTTCCTTGACAGGTTGGCCTTTGGTTGTTATACCACTGCTCTAGAATGCCTTCCTCGCAGAAACTGTATGTCCTTTTCCTTCAAATTTATTAGTTCAGGCTTTATTCACCCTGTAAGTTGTTCGGTAAATACCGACTAAAGTGAGGACCTCCATGAAAAAACTAAATTCCTTACATGCCGTGCTATGCATGGCGTTTGTCGTCGCCTTCCTCCCCACTTCTGCGTTGGGACAGTCGGCGGAAGACAGAAATCCGCTTACTGTGACAAGTAGCGGTTCGAGCGTTCGTTGGGACGTGGCCGGACAATACTCCTCGCTTGTCATGACCGTGGCGGGGCCTGATGGTCGCGTTTTTCGAAAAGAGTTCAAAGGCAGCTCGGCGGAATTCAGCGCCACAGATCAGAATGGCGATCGCCTGCCTGATGGACAATACAATTATGAACTCCGGATGAGCCCGATGCTCTCCCCAGGAGTCAAAGAAGAGTTAGTGAAGCTGCGGAAGCTGGAAGGCGCTCCGGAACCGGCGCTTGATAAGGCCAAAGGCTCAGCCACGTCAGAGGCTCTGATTCAGAAGACTGATACTGGTGATGCGATTCGGCAGATGCGTAAGCAAGGGATGTTACCGGACGAACTGGCAGCGAAGTCGGGAAGCTTCTCGATTCAGAATGGGATGATTGTCGTAGCCGGCGGTTCCGAGGGCCCGCAACGGAGACCTGCGACGGAAGAGTCGCCGCGACCTTCGAAACGTGTGCCCGAAGTGTCTCAACTTCAAAGCTCGCAGCCCGGCGGCAAAATCGCCAGGGTCAAACAACATCACCTGCTGCTCAACGTAGTTCCGGATCAGGTCATTCCTGACGATTTGATTGTTCAATCAAGCATTTGCGTCGGGTTCGACTGCGTCAATGGCGAGAGTTTCGGATTCGACACGATCCGCCTCAAAGAGAACAGCACGCGCATCAAGTTTGAAGACACATCCGTTGGTAGTTTTCCCAGCAACGACTGGCAATTAACTGCTAACGATTCAGCTAGCGGCGGAGCGAACAAGTTTTCGATCGAGGATATTACGGGATCAAAAGTTCCGTTCACCATCACCGCCGGCGCGGCGACCAATTCGATTTTCGTCGATTCGACTGGCCGCATGGGACTGAGGACGGCCACACCCGTGTTGGACATCCACACCAACACCTCCAACACACCCGCCCTTAGACTTGAACAAAACAACAGCGGGGGATTTAACGCACAGACTTGGGACATAGGTGGTAACGAAGCCAACTTCTTTGTTCGCGATGTGACGGGAGGTTCTCGACTATCGTTCCGTATTCGACCGGGCGCGCCCACCAGCAGTATTGATATCAGCGCTAACGGGAATGTAGGGATCGGCACTGCCAGCCCTGCTTCTAAGTTGCACACGCTGGTAACCAGCAACAATACGGTCCTTCCACTCAGCAGTGAAATTGGTCTCGTTATCACAAACTCTGACACGACTGCGAATAATATGGCTGCCATCTCCTTTGGGAACGCATTTCCCGCCGGTCAAGGGCAGATTGGCGTGGTGAACATCGGGTCAAGCGCAACCGCAGGTGGTCACCTATTCTTCGCCACTCGAGCCGCCGCTGGAGCGTTCGGAGAACGAATGCGAATCACTGATGCGGGCTTGGTCGGCATCGGAACATCCGCACCCACAGATACTC
>DATKIS010000516.1:0-2540 GCA_035543975.1 Pyrinomonadaceae bacterium | reverse complement strand
ATTAACTGCACGCGGTCGTCATAGGGCCGCAGGTTGAAGATTTCGTTCTCGATTCGCAAAGCTTCATCGGCGCTGCTGAAACGGACGTCGATCTCCGCGCTCGCCTCTGCTGAAACCACGTTTGAGAGCGTGCCACCATTGAACACGCCAACGTTTATGCTGATTCCGCCGGAGGAACCGTTGAAAGAATGTAATCGTTCCGTCTGACGCGACAACTCGAGAATCGCGCTGGCGCCTTTCTCAGGTTCCAAACCAGCATGGGCCGCACGTCCGCGCGCCTCAATCGTAAACATTCCGGTTCCTTTTCGCCCGGTCTTTACACGCCCGCCGCTGCCGGGTGGCTCCAGCACCAGGACCGCGTGTGCCCGTCGCGCTGCCGCCTCAACCAGCTGCTTACCGGTATAACTTCCCGTTTCCTCGTCACAGGTCAGCAGCAGGACCAGCGGACGCTGCGGCGTCAGACCGGTGGCGACGCCGGCGCGGATGACTTCAATCGCCAGCGCGCAGTTGGCTTTCATATCGAAAACGCCCGGTCCGTAGGCTCGATTCCCTTCCACGCGCCAGGGACGTTCCTTCAGCGAACCGCGCGGATGAACTGTATCCGTGTGGCCCAAAACCACGACTGGCTTTTCACGAGAATCACCAAAGGCGGTTATCCGCAGATGTTCTCCATAGTCTTCGCTGACGACTCGCTCGACCGTAGGCACGCGACTAATGCCCGCTGCGGCGGCAGCCAGGAGCGAAACGACGGCTTTGCTGCCTGCTTCGTCCCCCGAGGGAGATTCTGATTCGACTAGAGCCCGGGCGAAAGCGACGATAGCTTCCTGGCGGCCGAGGAAGTAGTCGCGCAGAGTGGCTGTGGCTGATCTTGAGAGTTGCATTTAGTTAACTAAATATCGCCGCTGACGACGGCGGGCTTTGGTTTAAAGAACCGAGCGCCGTAGCGCCGGATCCAAGTTGACTCGGAAAGACTCTGAATCCACTCGAGACATACCAACTGAATTTGAGTCGAGGATCCGGCGCTACCGCGCTCGGTTCTGTAATCACCACCGACTTCCCGTCAGACAATCGTTTGCTTTCGGACGGTTAGCTTATCAATCCTCGAAAGGTTAACTTCGAGTCCAATGCCCGGTCCATTGGGCGCAGCGATGGTGCCGGCAGGAGTTACAGTCACGGCCGGATCGATAATGTCCTCCGCCCAGTATCTGGCGCTCGCTGAGACGTCGCCCGGCAACGTGAAGCCTTCAAGGGTGGCCATGGCGATGTTGTGGGCCCGACCGATCCCGGATTCAAGCATCCCGCCACACCAAACGGGAATCTCGTTCTCACGGCAAACCCGTTCCACTTCCTTCGCCTGTGCATGTCCACCCACTCGGCCGAGTTTTACGTTCACGATGCGACCAGAGCGCAAGGCAAGCGCATGCTGGGCGTCTGCTACGGTCCGAATGGATTCGTCCAGGCAGATTGGGGTAGCGATCTGCTTCTGAAGTTCAGCGTGATCGAAGATGTCGTCGTGGGCGAGTGGCTGTTCAATCATCATGAGCCCAAACTGGTCGAGAGCCTTGAACAGGTCAACATCAGCGAGAGTGTATGCAGAGTTTGCGTCAGCCATTAACCGGATGTCTGGAAACTGACGACGCACCTGCTCGATGATATTCACGTCCCAACCTGGCTTTATCTTGATCTTTATCCGCTGGTAACCCGCCGCCACCTCGGTCTCAATCTTCTCCATCAGCTCAGCGGCCGTGTTCTGAATCCCAATCGAGACACCGCACGAGATATCTGACCTCACCCCACCCAGGTGTTTCCAGAGTGGTAGCCCAGCCTTTTTCGCCTCCAGGTCCCAACAGGCAGTCTCAATTGCCGCCTTCGCCATCCGGTGCCCTCGCACCGGCTTCATCAGCGGCAGGATCTGGCTGGCGCTTTCAACCGTCTTACCCAGCACCATCGGGGCCAGAAACTCAATCATTGTCGGCCAGGCAGACTCTACCCACTCGTCGCTATAGAAAGGTCCTTCGCCGGCAGTGCATTCTCCCCAGCCCTCAGCACCGTCCCTATCAACCACCCGCACGAGGGGAATCCGCCTCTCGGTAGTTCGGCCAAAGCTGGTTTCGAAAAAATGGATTAACGGGAGGCGTATTTCGCGCAGTTCAACCGAAGCAATGATCACTGGTTACCTGTTTCAATGAAAGAGTTTTAGCAAGAAGAGCGGGGTAATTATGCCCATGCTTGGCGCTTTTGTCAGCCTATCCGATGAACATCAATGTTAAATCAATTTTCAATGCAAAATGTCTGGCAGCTCGCCTTGACCTGATGCAAGAATACTGGTAAAAACTCCCTTCATTCCTAAACCTTATTTCTGGTTTGTCCCCAGATGGCGTGCGTTTTTTGCAATAGTTCTCAATTTGGAAGGTTTCCTGCGCCTGAAAAGTCTTAACCCCTTGAAGCGCTGCGCTCTTTTCAATCCGACGCACCTTCACGTGCGACGATTGCGCTGGATGCAACCTCGCAAACGCACCTTTTCAAAACACTAACAATCT
>DATKIS010000515.1:0-3865 GCA_035543975.1 Pyrinomonadaceae bacterium | reverse complement strand
GCGCCCCAAAATACCCGCAGGATCAAAAGCACGCTTAAGTGTGGCCATCTGGCGAAGGTGTTGGTCGGTGAAGAACAAGCGCAAGTAGTCTCGTTTTAGCTTGCCGATTCCGTGTTCCGCCGAAAGCGTCCCGCCCACTGCCGCGGCGCGTTTGAGGAATTCCACATAAATTTCGCGGGCACGAACGCCTTCCCCATCATCACGTGGCAGGATGTTAACGTGGACATGATTGTCGCCGATGTGGCCGAAGATTGTGTATCGCAAGCCACTCGCCTGTAGTGTGCTTTGATAGAACTGGAGCATTTCCGCAAACGCACCGTCAGGGACCGACATATCGGTCGACACCTTTCGCTGTCGATGACTCGCGAACCACTCATTCATCAGCACCGGTAAGGCGTGACGAAATTCACGCAGCTTGGCCTGGTCTGCTTCGTTCGTGGCAAACCACGAATCGTCAGCCAGCGCCTGATGCTCTTCCATGAGAGCTAGCCAGCTAGCCATCACCGAGTCTTCGCTCGTCGAATCTGTTTCCTGTTCAAAAAATATGGCGCCCGTAGCCTCGACGGGGATCGTATCGTATTTCTGCCGGAGGAAGCTCAGCGACTCGCGATCGAAGTATTCCAAGGCGCGGGCATCGATGGCATCCCGACTCTCACAGTCTGCCCCCGGTATGATCGGCTCACGATTAGTAACCTCGAAAGCCTTATCCATCAGCGGCCCCAACCGACCCACCGACGACGAGCCTGCTAACTCTCTGTTCTTCAACGACTGAGCTCTCGCTTCCCGCACAAATCCAAGGAGCTCTGGTTCGCCAGTGAAAAACACAACCCCGCTCAACAAGCCCGCCGGTTTTGGCAGCAGTGAGGCTTCAATCTCAACTATCACTCCGAGCGTACCCTCACTGCCGATAAAAAGATCTAGTACATCCATCTCAGGTGCCACGAAATAGCCGGACGCGTGTTTACGCGTCGCCGGCATTTGATATGACGGCAGTTGGGTTCCAATGAGCCCGCCGGAAGGAAGCGGGATTCTTATGTGGCCCTCAGCGTCCGCCTTATGTTCTCCTCGCCGCAAATCGATCACGTCACCATTAGCGAGGGCGACCTTCAACCGCTGAACATAGTTTCTGGTCGGACCGTACTTGAACGTGCGCGCGCCTGAGGCATTAGTCGCCACCGTGCCGCCCAGGAAGCAACTCCGCTCGGTGGGATCGGGTGGATAAAGAAGTCCTTGAGATTCAACAAAGCCCTGGAAGTCGGAAAGCCTCACCCCGGCCTCAGCCACGCCGCGTCCAAATTGACCTTCGTGAATGATGCTCTTTACCTGATTTAGCTTGTCGGTGGCGAGCACGACGCCGGCGAAAGGGATGCGGCCACCGACCGTGCCTGTTCCGGCGCCGGAAACGGTGACCAAAGTTTTGTCCCGTGTGGCTGTTTGCAGAATCGCTGCAACTTCGTCCGCGCTCTCGGGAAATACCACGCGCTCAGCATGCCCTTCAAGCATGTGACTGGCGTCGGTAAGAAATGACTGAATCTCGTCTGGCTCAGTTTTAGTAAGCATAAAAGCTGTCCGTGTGATTTCGTGAAATTGCCTCTGATCTCTGAGCAGACTCTATGCGAGCTGTAGCTCGCGCTCACGCAAAACCTTGATTCGGTCACGCAGCTCAGCCGCGCGCTCAAACTCGAAGCGCTTTGCCGCGCCACGCATCTCGGCCTCTAGTTTGGCAATGGTGGCCTCGATTCGCTCGGCCGAATACTCCTCGATGTCTTCCCACTCGGTCGGCACTTTGAAATAGTCAGCTTCGGAAGCCGTGATTAAGGTTGACTCAATCGGTTTGATAATCGTCGTGGGCGTTATTCCATTCTCGATGTTATATGCTTCCTGCACTAAACGGCGGCGCAACGTCTCGTCCATCGCACGCTTCATCGAGTCAGTAATCCGATCGGCGTAGAGTATCGCCTTCCCTCGCGAGTTTCGCGCCGTGCGTCCAATCGTCTGGATCAACGAAGACTCCGAACGAAGGAAACCTTCCTTGTCAGCATCGAGGATTGCGACCAATGAGACTTCGGGCAAGTCTAATCCTTCACGCAGGAGGTTGATTCCCACCAGGACGTCAAATTCGCCTCGCCTTAGGTCGCGTAGGATCTTGATTCGTTCAAGCGTTTCGATGTCGGAGTGGAGGTACCTGACTCTGACGCCGACCTCCGTGAAGTATTCAGTCAGATCCTCCGCCATCCGTTTTGTCAGCGTAGTCACCAGGACCCGCTCGTGGCGCTCGGCCCGCTGGCGACACTCTTCCAGCAAGTGATCGATTTGACCTTTCACCGGCTGCACCTCAACCACCGGATCCAGCAAGCCGGTCGGCCGGATTATCTGCTCAATTACTTCGCCACCCGACTTCGTCAACTCATAAGGACCTGGCGTGGCCGAAACGTAAATTGTTTGACCAATTCGCGTTTCAAATTCAGCAAAGTTAAGCGGGCGATTATCGAGCGCGGACGGCAATCGAAATCCGTACTCCACTAAGGTTCGTTTGCGAGATTGATCTCCCTCAAACAGTCCGCGAATCTGCGGCACGCTCTGGTGCGCCTCGTCAATAACCATCATCGTGTCGCGCGGTAGATAATCAAGCAGGGTCGGTGGTGGTTCGCCTGGTTTCTTGCCGGTCAGGTGACGCGAATAGTTCTCAATGCCGCGACAGAAACCCATCTCCTTGATAAGTTCCAGGTCAAACATCGTTCGCTGGTGCAGACGCTGCGCTTCGAGCAGTTTGCCCTCAGCAATGAGCTTGGGCTCCCACCATTCGAGTTCATCCTTGATCGACTTCAAGGCCCGTTTGACGGTCGGCGCGGCCATCACGTAATGGCTTTTGGGATAGATCGGAACCCGGCTGGTGTGTTTCTGAAGCACCTCGCCCAGCAGAGGATCGATGGTGGAAATCGAGTCGACTTCATCGCCCCACAACTCAATTCGAAACGCCTGATCCTGGTAACTGGGGAACAGCTCAACCACGTCTCCGCGAACGCGAAATGTGCCACGCTGAAAATTTACGTCGGAACGTTCATATTGCAGCTCGACAAGCTTCTTGAGCAGCACCTCGCGCTTAATCCGCGTACCCGGCTCCAAAAAAAGCAACATGCCGTAGTAAGCATCGGGATCGCCGAGGCCGTAGATGCATGAGACGCTGGCAACCACGATGACGTCTCGCCGTTCAAACAACGCTCGCGTGGCTGACATCCGCAGACGATCGATTTCCTGGTTAACGATCGCTTCCTTCTCGATGTACACGTCGGCGGCGGGAACATAGGCTTCCGGCTGATAGTAATCGTAGTAAGAAACGAAATACTCGACGGCATTCTCAGGAAAGAGCGACTTAAACTCCTGGTAGAGCTGGGCCGCGAGAGTCTTGTTATGGGCCAGAACGAGCGTGGGACGTTGGGTTCGTTCGATGACGCTGGCAATCGTGAAGGTCTTCCCGCTGCCCGTTATTCCGAGTAGAACCTGGTCCTTGGCGCCATCGCTCAGACCACGCACGAGGGCTTCGATGGCCTGAGGCTGGTCGCCCTTCGGCTGGTAAGTTGAATGTAATTTGAACTCCATGTGTGAGGTGAATAGTAAATGGTATGTCGGAAATAGTGAAAAGCAGCAGAACGGAGCGTAAAAGGGCAAAGGGGAACGAGGAAAAGAAAACGAACGAGCGCATAGTTAAGGCCATCTCAGGTTGGGCAATGAGACCTGCCAGAAAGAAAAAGGCTTTGGAAGGAGGCAATCTTCCAAAGCCCAAGGGACTCAAGTCGGTATATTTTTCTTTACCCTTGTCCCAAAACCCCTTTTCCTCTGCTTATGCTGCCGAGGGAGCAGTCTC
>DATKIS010000514.1:0-2137 GCA_035543975.1 Pyrinomonadaceae bacterium | reverse complement strand
GGGACGAGGCCGCGATAGTCTCGTTTACTGGCGACGTCACATTGGAGCAAGGGTTTACCGGAAACCTTGACCGGTTGCGCCGAGCTATTGAGCGGGTAGAGTTTGTCCCGCCTTCCGGTTACATCGGCGGTGGAGTGGTAGTTGGGACTACCCCGCCCATTTCCGACCAGAATCAGATGATGGCGGGTTCGACAGCCCTCTGGGACGCCATCTGGGCTTCTTCCAACGACCTGCTGACAATTTCTGCAGACAATACCCGACGTGCGATCATCCTCCTGACCGACGGGGTCGACACGATTAGCCAGGTAAAGATGCACGAAGCCATCGAACGGGCGCAGAAAGCCGACGCGCTCATCTATGCGATTGGTATCGGCGACGCCTATCAGGGCGGAGTGGATAGTGGCTCCTTGAAGAAAGTAGCCGAGAAAACAGGCGGACGAGCCTTTTTCCCGCGTAGTGAGACCGAGTTGCGAATAGCCTTCGATCAAATTCAACGGGACTTGCGAGAACAGTATCTGGTGGCTTACTCGCCTTCGAACAAGGCGCGTGATGGATCCTATCGGGTAATCCGTATCGAGGTAGTTGACCCAGAATTGCGGAAACAAAACCTCAAACTCAACTATCGGCCGGGTTATTTTTCCAAAACCGCTGGGCAGGCAAAACCCCATTAAAGGCCGGCTCCCACCCCACAAATCAGGTAAAGATTTGCGCAAAAGCTCGGAAAAGCGGGCTATTTGCGCAAATTAATCGCATGACAAATCTTTGCCAACTTTGTTATACTCCCCGGGCGTTTAGCGCGAAGTACTCTTCCAGAAAGCATTTTTCCTCAGGTTTCCTCAGCACAAAACTCGCGTATCCCTCGCCCGAGTGAAACTCTCAAAGTGCCGGGTCTAACGGCCAACTGCTTACATCGAATGATCACCTCCATCTCAGAAAAGTGTAGTGTTCTGATCGTAGATGACGATCGGAAAGTTGCCGATCTGCTTACCGAACTTCTCGAGCAGGAAGGCTATGAAGTCGTATCAGCAGATAATGGCATCAGCGCGCTTGAGGTTTTGAACTCGTCTACGCCTGATCTGGTGATCAGCGATGTGGTTATGCCGGGCCTCGATGGAATTCAACTTTGTCGACATATAAAGAAGGATCCGCTGACAGCCAACACACCCGTACTGCTGATCAGCGGACTTCGTAATTCGCCGGACGATAGCATTGAGGGATTAACGGCCGGGGCTGACGATTACCTCGCCGTACCATTTCGTCATGAAGAGCTGTTGGTAAAGGTCGCCAGATTAGCTGAGCGTCACCGTGTTGAAGAACACTATCGTGGAATTGTCGAGCACGCAGCAGACATCATCTTCACGCGCAACAGGGATGGCTACATCACTAGCATCAACGCAGCTGGAGGCCGTTTTTTCGGCAAGCCAGCCGCCCAGATTGTTGGCCGGCACCTCAGTACGTTGATTGGCAGCGAGGCTGCGGCCAGGGACGTAGAACAGACCATGCAACTGGCTCCCGATTCCCCCCTGCGATCAACTTACTATCTTAAGGACGCCGAGAATCAAGGCCGATACCTCGAAGCTGTGCTGACGATCGAACGTGATCGGCAAGGGCAGGCCACTGACATTCGGGCGGTAGTCCGCGATATCACCGAGCAAAAACTCGCGGTGGAAGGACTGCAAGAGAGCGAAGAACGCTATCGCCGGCTGGTCGAGCTCTCACCCGAACCCATAATGGTCCACAGTGCTGGCAGAATTGTCTACGTTAATACCGCGGCCCAGCGTCTTTGGGGCGCGTCATCACCTGAAGAGCTGCTCAACAAGCCCATCCTTGACATTGTCCATCCCGACTATCGGGATTCGGCTAGCCGGCGAATTAAGGATATTTACGAATCGGGCTCGCCCAGCCCGGCGTATGAAGTGAAACACGTCCGGCTGAACGGTGACGTGATCGATGTGGAAGTCGCCGGGATGCCATTTGTGTTCGGGGGCCAACCAGCGGTTCAGGCCGTAATCCGCGACGTGACCGATCGACAGCGCGGCCGCGAGGCATTGCGCCAGACTGAAGAACGCTTACGCACGGTCGTAAGTAGTGCCTCGCTCATACTGTTTGCGCTTGACCGGAACGGTGTCTTCACCTT
>DATKIS010000513.1:0-2037 GCA_035543975.1 Pyrinomonadaceae bacterium | reverse complement strand
CGTCATTGACGTGCTGGTGAACAATGCAGGGATTGGGATGTTTCAAACGGTCGAGGAAACTACACCCGACGACTTCCGCGCGATTCTGGAAACCAACCTCTTTGGTGTTTTCCATTGCTGTCATGAAGCAATCCCATTGATGAAGAAGCGGGGCGGTGGTTACATCGTCAACATATCTTCACTGGCCGGCACCAATGCGCATCCCCGGATGGCTGCTTACAACGCCTCGAAGTTTGGTCTCAACGGATTCAGCGAAGCCTTGATGCAGGAAGTGCGACACGATGGCATCAAGGTCAGTTACATCATGCCTGGTTCGGTTAATACAGAATTCGGCGGCGACTCGCCCGGCGAAGAGAAGAGTTGGCAGCTGCAACCTGAAGACATCGCGCAAGTCGTGATAGATCTCCTTCATCACAACGATCGCGCCCTGGCCAGTCGGGTCGAGATCAGACCGAGCAAACCTCCTAAGAAGTAAATGCGAGCCGTGGTCCAGCGCGTAACGCGCGCCAGCGTCACTGTCGACGGCATAACCATCGGCGAGATCCAACAGGGTCTCGTCGTTTTGTTGGGCGTGGCGCGAGCTGATGCTGAATCCGACGCTGAGTACCTCGCCGCCAAAATTCCAGCCCTGAGAATTTTTGACGACGATCAAGGCAGGATGAATCTATCGCTCAAAGATGTGGGCGGCGGGATGCTCGTGATCTCGCAGTTTACTCTTTACGGCGATGTGCGACGGGGGCTGCGGCCTTCATGGATCGATGCGGCCGCACCGGAGAAGGCTGAGCCGCTATATGAGTTTTTTGTCAGTCAAGTGCGTAGACTCGTGAGTGTAGTTGCTACTGGGAAGTTCGGAGCCGCGATGCAGGTCGAATTGGTTAATGATGGGCCGGTTACTCTTATACTCGACAGCAGGAAAGGGAATTGAACCTGGTGCTTCGAACTTTGTAGATCCGCGTGAAGACTTCCAACGGTGGATACCGAGTCCCAGGCCGCGGTAGCGGGCGACAGCGTAGAGCCTGGGGTGAGGCGCAGCGGAACCCCAGGTTGATAGTCCCAAGATAAAGTCAGCCCGCGGAGTGGGCGACAGCGTGTACCTTGATTCTGGTCTGTCGCCCGCACCGCGGGCTGCAATCCTTCGCCCCTGCGCTTCCTGGGGTTCCGCTACGCTCCACCCCAGGTTTTATGCTGTCGCCCGCTATCGCGGGCTGGCTTCAGATCGTGTCGTCCGTGGTTTTTGAGTTCTCATCCAGTTCGTAGCGATCGCGATCGCGTCTTTCAATCTTGTCGATAAACTCCAACTCTTCATTGTCCTCAAAATTCACTCCGACCGCGTTCGCGTTTTCTTCGACCATCGATTGATCAGGAGTGGGGTTGTCGCCGCCGACAGATTCTGAACCGCTGTCATTGACATCTTCCCATGAAGCGTCGAGGTCGCCCCCGGCATCTTTGGGGGAGGCTGCAGTATTATTGCGGAGCCGGTGCGCTAATAGTTCCGGGTCCTTCGGCGCACGGGCAATCTCTTCTTCCATGAACTGTTCAATTTCGGGATCAGGCACGAAGTCGGGATCATTGCTTAAGTATTCGAATCCATCGGCAGATTTCTTTGTCATGTAAACTCCAAATCTGAGGCCCCTGGTGAACACTCGATTCAACCGAGTAACAGAATTAGGCCCTCAATACTGAACGTATTTAAGAAATGCGGGGGATGCCGAAACTATAACAAAACACACGAGGACTACCAACACGCAATTCGTAATGAGTACCGCAAGACCCTCTGCTTGACGGCCATGCAGCGCGGATTTACACTGAGTTTGTCACTAAAAATTCTAATTTTCAGCGTGATTTTCGCCATGGCACCCAGCCCCGGCCAATCGCGAGCAGGCCCCAGTTTCTTATGCCACAAGGTCCCTTTAACTCAATTCAAACTTTCAATCCTACACCGGGACAGTCTGGCCGATTCTATTCGCTGCCGCAGTTGGAAAAAGAGGGCGTAGGTCCCATTTCAAAACTTCCCGTGAGTATCCGGGTGGTGTTGGA
>DATKIS010000512.1:0-3969 GCA_035543975.1 Pyrinomonadaceae bacterium | reverse complement strand
CGCCGAGTGCGATAAAGAAAGACCCGGTCTGCAGAATGTCTCCCGCCAGATCGCGGATCAGATCGTAGCCTTTCTGTGAAACCAGTCTGGAGATGATAGCAATGACTGGGCGGTCCAGATCCTCGGTCAGACCAAATCTTCGCAGCAGGTCGCGCTTACACTCACGTTTACCGGCCAGCTCCGCCGACGAAAAGTTTGCGGCAATATAGGGATCAGTTTCGGGATTCCACAGGTCGTAATCCACGCCATTGGTAATTCCGGCCAGTCGATCCCGACGCACTCGCAGGATCCAATCCAGGCCGGCGCCCTGCTCCGGAGTTTGAATCTCCTCGGCGTAACGGCGGCTGACGGTTGAGAGAGCGTTGGCGGTGATGAGCCCCGCTTTGAGGGCGGACGCCGTTCCCTGGAGCAGGAACGCATCCTTGTCCGGCGACTCGCCGAATCCCAGCCACCACAAATCGCGGGGGTCGAAAGCACCCTGGTAAGCGAGGTTGTGAATCGAGAAAAGCGTTTTGGTGTTGCGGAAAAAACTGTCGTAACGGCGGCGAGCGCGAAGCTCGACTATGGCAAAACCACAGGGCCAATCGTTGCCATGAACGATATCAGGTTGCCAATCGAGATGTTTGGTTAAAGCCAGCGCGGCCCGGGAAAAGAAGGCGTATCGTTCGTGATCGTTGGAGTGGCCGTAGATTGAAGGCTTGTCAAAAAACTCGGGCGCTTCAACCAGGTAAGCCGGAGCGCCGGCGACGTCGCTTTGATGAATACGAGTCGGCCTTATTCCTCCGCGCCACTCAACCGGGACGTTTTCCAGCACCTCGCCATTAACGAGATTCCGGTCGATCTGCTGATACAGCGGCAGGATTACCCGCGCGTCCACCCCGTGTTTAGCCAGGGCCTTGGGAAGCGCGCCGGCCACATCGGCCAGTCCACCGGTCTTGGCGAAAGGCACAACCTCAGATGAGAGTATGGCTACACGCATTTCAGGAAGGATGAATGATGAAGGCTGAAGGATGAATGGAGAAAGGACAGGCTGACGCCGGACGCATGAAGGCGGAAAGAAAAGAACTGTTCATCCTTCATCCGTCCGCCTTCATCCTTTACCGTTAACTCTGCATTGAAGCCAGGAACTCCGCGTTTGACTTGGCCTTTTCAAGTCGTTCGAGCACGACTTCCATCTGTTCAACTGGAGACAGGGGATTCAATACGCGGCGCATCACCCAAATCCGGCTCAGATCTTCCTTGCTAAGCAACAGCTCTTCCTTGCGCGTGCCCGATCTTTGCAGGTCGATGGCTGGGAACAGGCGCTTGTCGCTGAGGCGACGATCCAGATGAATTTCCGAATTGCCGGTTCCCTTAAACTCTTCAAAAATCACGTCGTCCATGCGCGAACCGGTATCGATCAGCGCCGTCGCGATAATGGTGAGCGATCCGCCTTCTTCGATATTTCGTGCCGCGCCGAAGAATCGCTTGGGACGTTGCAGTGCATTTGAATCAATACCGCCGGAGAGGATCTTGCCGCTGGGCGGCACCACCGCGTTATGCGCCCGCGCCAGACGGGTGATCGAATCCAGCAGGATAACTACATCGCGCTTGTGTTCCACCAGACGCTTGGCCTTTTCAATCACCATGTCTGCGACCTGAACGTGTCGCGTCGGCGGCTCATCAAAGGTGGATGAAATTACCTCGCCGTTAACCGAACGCTGCATGTCGGTTACTTCTTCGGGTCGTTCGTCGATTAACAAAACAATCAGGGTCACTTCCGGATGGTTCTGCGTAACGGAATTGGCGATGGTCTGAAGCAACATCGTCTTGCCGGTGCGTGGCGGAGCAACAATCAATCCACGCTGGCCTTTGCCCAACGGCGTGACCAAATCGATGACTCGGGCCGACAGGTTTTCCTGCGTGACTTCCATCTTCAGCATCTCGTCCGGATACAGCGGAGTAAGGTTGTCGAAGAAGACTTTTTCGCGGGCCTGGTCAGGCGATTCGAAATTTATGGCTTCAACCTTAATCAGCGCGAAATAGCGCTCGCCCTCTTTCGGTGGTCGAATCTGACCGCTGACCGTGTCACCGGTTCGTAAGTCAAACTTACGGATTTGTGACGGCGAGACATAAATATCGTCCGGCCCGGGAAGGTAGTTGTACTCCGGCGCGCGCAGGAAACCGAAACCATCCGGCAGAGTTTCGAGGACACCTTCGGAGAAAATCAAACCGCTCTTTTCGGTTTGGGCAGCCAGCACCTTGAAGATCAGTTCCTGCTTTCGCATCCCGGTGGCGCCGGGCACGTCCATGCCTTTGGCGATACTGGTCAACTTCGAGATAGACATCTCCTTGAGATCGGCAAGGTTGAGAAAACCCTCCGCTCCGAACTCTCGGCCATCTCTGCTCTCTTTGTCAGGGGCTTCGGCAGTGGCTATGCTGCCGTTCTCTCCGTTGCCGGCGTCGTTGTTCGCGCTCGAAGCGCGGGCACGTGGTCTCTGTGGCATATCAATTCGTTCCTAAATAAGCTTTCGTAAACCGGCCGTAAATATCATTAGCGACCAGGTTGGTTTTGGTCTTTGTGGGTTGAAAAATGGGACCAGTGTTCGCCAATTAACACCGGAATACGAGCAGGACCGCGAAGCCCGGGCGTTAATCGCCAGGCTACCACAATGTTCTCTGCAAGGATGTTAAGCAATTTACCTCAATGTCGAGCGGGTTATTAGTACCACTTCGATGCGCTGAATGTCGCCATTCGTGGTCTGGAATTGGTTCAGATTAACAAAAGGGGCTTGAGAATTTAGATCCGAGCTCGCCTTGGTTTTAATGATTGTACCTAACCGAAATCTCTATGCAAGGCCAACAAGGTTGAAATCAGCCAGAGCGCTTTCTATAGACCGCCAGACTGCATCACGGCCGCGTCCATTACTGGCAGAAAAAGCAACCACACGATCCTTGCTGAACACGCGTTTGACGCGTCCCAAACTCTCTTTCAACTCGTTGTTAGATAGCTTATCGGATTTCGTGGCAACTATTAACCGTGGCTTTGAGCTATGCTCAAGCCATTCGTGCAGCTGCAAATCCAATTTTGTGGGTTCGTGGCGCGAATCTACGATGTGAATTGATAGCACAAGCTGCTCTCGCATTGCAAGGTAGCTCGTAACCATCTCGCCCCAAGTGGATTTGATTGCTTTCGGTACCCGAGCATAACCGAACCCGGGGAGATCAACAAACCGAAATCGATGATTAATTAGAAAAAAATTCAACGACTGCGTCCTGCCTGGCGTAGAAGAAGTGCGCGCCAGACCCCGCGTGGAAAGCAGGGAATTGATCAGGCTCGACTTCCCGACGTTAGAACGCCCCATGAACGCGACCTCGGGCAGCCCGCTACTGGGCCAGTCGGCGACCTGGAAACTACTCTTGAGAAACTCGGCGCTGATAACCTTCATCATTAGACCAGCCCAACTGCCGAAGCGCCATTAGCTTGAGCACTTCCGCGCCGGAAAATTGTCCGACAAACTTTATTCAGTTTGTCGTGATCACACGAAACAAGTCTCTGAAGGGAGACGAGCAACAAACTAAAGAGCCTCTTGCAAAACTGGTCGAACCAGAGACTAGAGAGACAAATCGCGAGAACTATGGAATGTTTTGAATTACGCTGAAAGCGTTGGCTAATTCCAGCCCCGGGTTGCGCTTTTGGCAACCCGGGGGAACGGGTTTCATTTTCGAAGATGCAACTCTGAAGGAGTTGCGTTACGCCTCGCGAACAACAAAGCCATCGCAACTCCTTCAGAGTTGCGAAAAATCTTCTTCCTACTCTTAACCCCAGGGTTTCAAGGCAAACCCTGGGCTCTGAATTAGCCAACGCTTTCAGCGTAAAAAGTCAAAATCCCATGTACGTTAACTAGTTATTGCTAATTTAATTGCTAATAACTCTCATGCCGAGTTTTGCAAGTGGCTCTAGAGTAAGACCGAAGATTTTCCATATCT
>DATKIS010000511.1:0-4378 GCA_035543975.1 Pyrinomonadaceae bacterium | reverse complement strand
ATGCGTTCCAGTCAACAGGATCGGGCCCTCCATAAAACCGGACTCCTTGATCCAGTTGATGCCGGTCATGTCGCCGTTGCCGTTCTGGTTGAAGGTGGCCGCGAAGACCGGATCCCAGTTGCCCCGCGGGCGCGGAAGAATTGCAGTGACACCTGTCCGAATCGGCCCCTTGCCGGCGACGAGTTTGCCTTCGCCCTCGATGAGCGTCACGTGTCCGACGGCAATGCCGGGAACGTCAGTGATGGCATTCAACGGGCCAGTTTGACCAGGAAACGGAATTCCCAATTCGCGACCGCGCGGACGGTGCTGGGCCAAGACCGGGATAGCAATGGTTGCCAGTAATACCCCGAGGAGTAGTCGCGTTGCAGCTTTGCTACAGCGCCGAGCCATGAGCTTGCTTCTGTTCATCGAACGTCCTCCGGAACTAAAGGATGAATTATGAAGGGAAGGCTGAAGTTTTCTGCTTGCTACTTCAGCCTTCATCGCTGGGTTTGAGTTTCATCCCACTTTGCACGGAAGGTCGGTAGCAGATGGGTGGCATAAGGATGAGCGAACGCGCACCGGTCACTTTTGGTAGGCATCAATAACGCCCGTCAGTATCGTCTCCACCGGATATCCGCCAATAGACCTTGGTAGGTGTTTTCTGGCTCCTTCGTGTCTCAGATAGATGATAATGGCGTCGTCCCCAATTTTGCTCCTGCCAATACCGACGCCTTCAACTCCATCGATTGCCATCAATTCTTGCTCGTGATCCTGCTTCACGTGCTCGATTGCCGATGAAGTGTTTGTGGTTGCGCTTTCCTCCGGGGAGTAAGGCATGGCTGCATCTTCATACTGAAATTGGCCCATTTGAAACCTCAGTTATGGAATGTTGTCCCAGGAAACTTTTCCGCGCCGGCGGCGGTGCTTGACAATCATCAGTCGCGTGAAACGCTTATGATTATAGTGGATGGGAATCTAAAACGATATGAGCCGCAGCGTCAGATGGCGTTGAATTTTGGCGAGATCAGGCACGACACGAGGTCCGACCTGAGATTCATAGGCCTTCCTCAAAGTCGCGAACTTGAATGTCCGACTCTTCGGAATCCGGAGGGTTGCCGAGAAAACAGCCGGAGGTCAAAGAAACGCGCCGACCTCCGGCTCAGGAACCGCCTGTGATTGCACATATCTGTCAGCCGATGGGGCTGACCCTAGGTCACCAGGTTGATGTCGAGGGCGGCCACCACTCGGCTCATTTTGTTGGCAAAAGTAATTCCTCCGCCACCAGCAAAGAGCAATCCAACCGGCCGCCGAGCGTTGTCCCACGTCCAAATTGATGAACCTGAGTCGCCCCCGGAGCTGAAGAGCGTGCCGGCTGCGCCGCGAATTGATATCTGGTCGCGGAAGAAGCCTACGCGCCCGCCACCGTAGTTCACGTTGACGCTGGCGCTGACGTCTATGATTGTGCCGCGTGTTAGCTGCGTAGTGCGCCCAGACTTGCCAACCGCCATGTTCACTTGGGGGGCGACGGGCACGCTGCCAATCCTGAAGAACTGCGGCTGTCCTCCCACCAGCTGTACCAATTCCTTCCGAACTCTGTCCGGCCAGCACCATCCCGTTGCGCAATCAACAAAATTGACGGCGCCTGCGGCAAAGTCGATAGGAACAAAGCGCTCGAGAATGGCGACCTGATCCGCCGGACAGCTACCGCCGTCGAGTGGGCCTGGTTGGCAAATGCAGTCGCCGAAGACCGCATCGTTTGTGTTGGCAAGGACGTGATTGTTACTGAGCATCATTAGGCGTGAGTTTCTGGGCGCGGTGCGACCAATGCTGAGACAGCCGAGTGTGCCCGCAGTCACTCGGAAGTGCGCCACGGAGATACCACCGGGCGCTGGACGCATCCTAAAGCGATGCGGCTGCGCATCGATTATCCCGGTCACGATGATGTTGACCGGAACCTCCTCGCTGGCTGCCGCACTGACACCCATCGCCTCCGCCACCACAGCGCGAGCTGCTTCGGCAGAAGTACGCTCAATCACATACAGGTTCAAGGCTTGTCTTCCCGGTTCCATACCGGAACTGAGTATTTCCCCGCCCGGGCCGGCCGTCGGCGGAAGGCTTACGCCCACGCCTACGCCCACGATGTTGCCTGTGCCCTGAAAAGCCTCCGCTGCCTGGACGACCCCTGCTTTCTGCTGACCGGCGGTGTGCAAAAGTTGAGCTTCGATTTCGCGTTTGATTTGCAGAATATTCTCGTCGATTCCGAAAGCTGCTTGCATCTCCGACGCTGCTGCTTCCTCGCTAAACGTGTCCTCAATGGTTGGTTCCCGAAAGCTCGGTACGCCGGCTTCCTCTTCGAGCCTTAGTTCGGTAACTTCCCGCACCACCTCAGGCGGTGGTTCCTTGTAACTTTGAGCGGTCTGTTTTTTTTGTTTTGAGTCCTTTTTGCCAGGCGGGTCCTGTAGTTCCATGGTCGTGCCCTCCTAAGGTCAGGTGAGTATGTGGGGTGAGGACCGTTGGATGCCTCACCGCGCGGTTGAGCTCTGCTTAGCTCTCTGGCGTATAGCACTACTTGTGCGCCAGGCTACGAGCGCAATGCTTCAATGTGTACTGAACGTGAATCATGTGAGAGATTCCTTTAAGTCGCGGTTTTACATGAGGCTGACAGGAAATGTGGCAGCTCAGTGTGTAGTCATGAGCGAGGATCTGAAGCTAATCCAACGAGCAACAGTGGTGCCAATGTTACCGAACCTCTGCATGCGTTTTTCCCCGGAAGTGCAAGGCACATAGCCCGAGAAAGAATCCATGCTGTCTACTTCGGTTGTCAGATGTTACTCATTGTGTACATCCTGAACCGCTTTCAGCCCGATCCGATAGGAGTCTCTCTGCCTATCTATGATCAAAGCTTCGAATACGTTTCAGCGCCGGTCAAAACGATTCCTCGGCAGCACCGGCCACTTTTCCTTTTGCCACTCAACTCAAACTAGTATCCTGCGGGATAGAGGCACAATAGCTCAGGTGGACTCTTCGATTTTATCCTTTGATTTCAAGCTCCGGGAACTTTGCTTGCTCGTTGGCGTCTAACAAACCCTGGAGTTAACTAAAAATGAGAACGCTATTTCGAATATTAGGACTCAGCGCAGTTGCTGCCTTCCTTATCTTGCCTGGGCGCGCTCAGACGACACCATCTCAATCCCACACAACACCAAACCCGGCCCACAACGAAGACGAAGCAAATGCTCTGTTTCAAAGATTTCTCGAGACTTACGAAACAGATCAATCAACCGCGTATAAGATTGCCAAAGAGTGTGTGCAGAAATACCCGCAAGAGAGCGACCAAATCAAATACCTAAAGAGGTGGGTTGACCGATACGACGCCAGGATGAAGGTATTACGCAAGGCGCACCTCAAAAAGTTAATAGAAGAAAGGAGCTTTACTGAGGCCTTTGCGCTCGGCAGGGAGATTGTGGCATCAGAGCCGCAGGATGTTGGCACCCTTTTTACTCTGATCGATGGTGGACTATTCGCGTTAAGCTCTGGCAACACCACATTTGTTCCGGATGCCAGCGATTATGCGAAGAGGGCTTTGAAATTAATTGAATCGAACCGAGCTTGGCCGGAGTCCAGAGGGAAGAATCTGGGTTGGCTTAATTATACACTCGGAATATTCCTCCTCACGTCAGCCCCTACTGAGGCGGCAAACTATCTCTACAAAGCCATGCAGTTTGAGCCATTCAACCTCGACGCGTCTATTTATGCCCTCCTCGCAGATGCACTACTCGGAGCCCAGTACATTCCCATTCAGCAAGAATTTGAAGCGAGATTCAAAACATACGCGCAAAAACTTTCCCTTCAGGCCGAGCCGCTAAGGGCCAAATTGAATCTGGCAGCAGACCACCTGATTCAAGCGCTGGCGCGTGCCGTCGCATTGGCCGGCTCGAACGCCAAGTTCGCGCAAGCAAAGGCTGTGTGGCTGAAGGATCTGACAGAACTCTACAAGTTCCGCAATAGCGGCTACGAGACCGGTCTTAGCGAATATATTGAAGCTGCCTTAGACAAGCCATTACGGTCCGACATTCTACGTTTTTAGTCTCTGCATGTTGCCTAGAGAGGTGGCCCGGCTAGCTGCGGACGGACTGGGCACTTCGGGAACAGGGGATCTTGCTCACGGGATAACCTCCATCGAGTCCCTCCGACCTCATCACCGAAATCAGTTAGCGGAACAGAACTCTGTTGAGTCATTACTTTTACAAGCTCTTCCTGGTGACTGCCCAGCTGTCTAATATGACCAACCCTGGTTATTTCTGATGTACTCCTATTGGTATAGGCCGGCCTTGGCGATTCCTATACTTTTTCTTCTTCAGCAGTTTGGGCGACCCGGGGCAGGGCTGGAATACTT
>DATKIS010000510.1:0-2638 GCA_035543975.1 Pyrinomonadaceae bacterium | reverse complement strand
CTTGATCGTTCTATTTTTGGGCAGCAAAGTGAGATCAAAGTCGCCCATCTGTGTCCGGGTGTCAAAACCGTGCTCCCCGGTGATCGGATTGGGTGGCACGCTGAAGTTTGCCGGTGAAAACACCCAGTTGGGGTTCACATGGTTGTTAACAAACCTGAAATACTTGAGGCGACGGTAATTGGCGTCAAACTGGTACCATTTCGCTTTCTCGGCGTTGATTCTGAGGTGACCGTAGGGATCCGAGCCCCAGCCGGTTGACGTGACCAGTAAGCTCTCAAAGAGTTTGCCCTTGCCGTCTTTTGCCGTCATCAACAGGCTCGAATCAAAAATGCGAGGTCCCGCCTTATAGTTAAGGTCACTCCTATACTTATTCACGTCGCCGACGACCCGCTGCCCCCGGTAACCAAGTTCAATGCTGGAGGTCACGGTGTAGTCGCCGGCATCTTCTCCGGCCTCGACCTTGTCACTCTGGACCTTCGCGGCTGGCGATTTAGTTGGACTTGGACTGGCGTTCGCGGCTGGCGATTGAGCGCTCGCGATTGACGACAGCAGTACAAGACCCAGGACCAACCCGGCTAAGATCGAGGTAGTGTTCCTCGGAGCGCAGACATTCCTGCCTACCTCTCTCTTCGCTAGCGGGGTCAAGATTGATATCGTGTTGCTCTTCATAACCGTTGACTCGTCCATCAAGTTAAGCCTCTTACCAAACCCCATCCAGCCCGCGTTTCACCTGAAGAAGACTGGACTCGTGTGTGATCCGTGGACCTTCACATGACAAGCAGTGCAGTTGGCATATTGCGCGTTCTGGTTATGTTGTGGCCCAGCCGGCTCGACGGCGCCGACGTCATGCGCCACGCTATGACAAGTCAAACAAAGCTGGTTAACCGAGCTATACCTCAGCAGCCTCGGATTTGAGGAGCCGTGCGGCGTATGACAAGCCGAACAGCCTTCGGTCTTCAGCGGCGCGTGTTCATACGTGAATGGGCCTTGCTTGTCCGCGTGACACTTTACGCAGGACGCATCCGCACCGGTCGCCAGCCTGGTTTGCTTGAGCTCAAATCCACCATGCGGATTGTGGCAATCGCTGCATTTCATCGCCCCTTCGAGGACCTTGTGATGGAAGGGCTTGGTGAAGTCGGGCTTGGTTTCGCTATGACAGCTCATGCAGAGCTGCGGCTCGCTAGACTTCAACATGGCGATCGTTGAGAAGCCGGGCTTTTGGGCGTTAGCTGCGGTCACCAGAGTGTTCGAGCCGGGCTTATTCTTGTTGCTCGCGGTGGAGTGGGCGGAGTGGCAGTCGGTACATCCAACGTCGTTACGCCAGTGCTCGCCGCGGCGGAAGTTGTTGTGCTCTTCCCTGCCCGCGTGGCAGGTAAGACAGGTTTCCGAGGTTGCCTTTGAGGACTTATTTTTGAACGAAACAATCTTGGCCGGGTCGCCTTCTTCTATGTGGGCCTTGCCGGGACCGTGACACGATTCACAGCCAGTGGCTTTTCCCTTCCAGCTTTTGATGGTTGAGAGCTGAGCGTGGGAGGTATGAGAAAAAGCTTTGAATTGGTCTTCGTGGCAGTCTTTACAGGCATCAGTGCCGACGTAATCGTCAGCCTTCTGGGTTGCCACCACGGCAGTTGGGATCGATTTGACTGTCTGCGATCGGGACTGAGACGTAAGCCACGTAATCGCGAGAATGACGGAGCCGCAAATCAGTAGAGCTTTGATGGCATAGTGTGGACTCGACATGGTGCTCTCTTTCAACTCTCCAAGCGGAGTACTGACTCAGACAATTCCCGGTGCGCGCTCAGCCACACACACTTTTATTACTGCAAAAGGGTTTTAATCGCCCAACACTGATCTGGCTGCGAACGGCCATCCCCTGACAAAAACGGTCAATGCAAAGTGCCGGGCATGACTCTAAAGTTGCACTTGGAAGAAATACGCCGTTTTGTGTTTCCACAGTCTTTCATCATCGAATGCCGTGGTCTGTGCGCCAGCGCACAGATACTTCTTTAGCCTTACTGCTTGATTCTTTCTGTTGTCAGGCCGAGGCCCAGCGGATTCCTTTAGTTCTGACCTGGCCAAACCTCAGGCACCACTTTCAGGAGCATAATGGCGGATTTCTTCGCTCACCGAGGAGACCGCCCGCCGGCGGTCAGGCTACCGCGAGCAATTTCGCGCTAGAACTTGCCAACGGTTCCGCTAAGAACCGCTGCCGCCCACTTCACCGGCCCGCTCCGCCATCTTGACTACCACTCGACCTTGAACGTCGCCGGACCGAAGCCGGTCAAACACGGTATTGATCTCCTCCAACGGCTGGGTTTCGATAATGGCCTTAACCTTACCCTCGGCCGCAAACTGCAAAGCCTCCTGCATGTCTTTGCGGGTTCCCACGATCGAACCGCGAATAGTCAGCCTTTTTAGCACTACGTCAAAGATCGAAACTGGAAACTCGCCAGGTGGCAGGCCGTTGAGCACGCAAGTACCGCCGCGCCGCAACATATTCACGCCTTGCCGAAACGCAATCGGCGAGGGCGCGGTGATCAGAACTCCGTGGCTCCCCCCTATGGTCTCCTGAATTTTGCTGACCGCATCCTCCGTCGTCGCGTTGACCGTCAATTCCGCTCCCAGTTCCCGGGCCAAG
>DATKIS010000509.1:0-2086 GCA_035543975.1 Pyrinomonadaceae bacterium | reverse complement strand
GATTACGCCCAGCTGGACCACCGGATTCGGGTCGCCGGCTTTGGGGTATGGAGTGATTTCTACGTTCTGGCGGTAAGGGATGTGATCTACAACCACGAAATCCTTCACCGAATTTTCGTCTAGCCGGAGGTAGGCCAGCATCGTGGAATCGGGGCTCCACCAATAGGCTTCGAAATTCCCGCGACCATAAAGCTCCTCCTGATAAACCCAATCGAGGCGGCCATTGAGAATCTTTGGCCCTCCGTCAGTAGTGAGACGCCTTTCCCGTTGCGCCGCGATGTCATAGACGTACATGTCATTGGCCCGCACGAATCCAATCATGCGGCCGTCTGGACTGAACGTTTCGCCCACTTCCTCCTCGGCGCCATTGGTGACCCGGATAGCTTTGTCGCTGCCCAACTCGTAATAGAAGAGATCGTTGGCGAAGTTGATCATGACCGCGGTTTCGGCGGAATTGAAATCATAGGAACCGCGGTTGGACAGTTGGCGCGCGTCCTGCGCTGACAGCCCGGCCAGCGCTGCGAAAGCTGCCTCCATCTTTGCTGAGTTGAGAAAGGGCGTGGCCTCGCCGGTCAAGGCGTCTACCCTTTGCAAACGGGGCACGTTTCTCTTCGAGGGGTCATTCGTCAGGAGATAGCTCTTGCCGTCCTTGAGCCAACGGATGTTGGGCACCGTGCCGGTGAAGTTGACCTTTTTGACCGGATCGAAAATGTCGTCGATGGTTAATTGTTTGTCCTGGGCGAGTAGTGGACAGCAGAAAATGAAGAGAAGGATGAGCGCAAATAAGGGTTGTCGTAGTTTCACGTCTTAAGAAGCTCCTGAATGAAGTGGGAACTCTGTGGAGTGCGATAACCTGCCGCCGCACTCCACAGAGTTGACCCTTTCGATCGATAGTGTTGGAACAAATCAAACTCCCGGCATAGCTTTCTTCAGCGGCTTCAGCAGTACGGCAAGCACCATCGCCATAAATAGCGCCATCAAAGCCAGAGTCAGGAAGAAGCTCGACTGCAGCCAGATGTCCCAGTAGATGCCAATCTGCGTCAGCTTGTTTCCGATGGCCGTAGCGACAAACCACCCGCCCATCATCAAACCGCGGATACTTAGCGGAGCGACCTTCGAGACCAGCGACAGACCCATCGGCGAGAGCATAAGCTCGCCAAGGGTCACGATGGCGTAAGCAAAAACCAACCAGAACGGAGAAACGCGGAAGAGGTGCGCGTTCTGAAGGATCGCCGCGCGGTTCGCATCCCCGGCGCCGGGCGAAGCGGTGTTGACGGCGGCGACCAACTGCTGCTCGCCAGATGTTTCAACCTTCGTCGCCTCATCCGTCTTCTTGGAAAACTTAACACCGAACACGCTGTTCTTGCCGTCAGCCGCTTTCGCATTCTGGATCTTATCCAGCACTTCTTTCGAAATTCCGGACGCGGCAAGATTCTTGAGTACGCGCTCGTTGATGCGAAACTCACCGACCGCCAGCTGCTCCGGCGTCTTCGTCATTTTCTCGCCGACCGACGCGCCGTACCAGAGCACGAGAAACGAGAGGCCGGTGAGCGTCATGCCGATCGCCATCTTCGTCGGCGTTGACGGCTCCTTACCGCGCCGATCCAGAAATCCCCAGAACCAAACCAGCGGGAAGGTCAGGGCCAGGACCCAAAACGCGTTGATGGAATTCGAGATTGTACCGGTCACGTTCCAGTCCGTATTGTCATCCGCAAAATAGGTCAGCGTTGAGCCGTTCTGGTGAAAGACCATCCAGAAGACAATGACGATCACGAATATCACAATGAGCGCCATCACGCGTTTCCAGTTTGGAACCGCCAACATTTCGGCGCTCCGGCCGGCGTCTCCACCTGAGCCTTTCGCGTGACCACCTTCGTCCTGATCGCTGACGCCATGCGGCGGGGCATCGGTCGCCGTGGCCGCAGTGTCTGCTGCTTGCTGCGCATCTCTCTTACGATCAGCAGTCAATACCAGGTTTTTGAATTTCCAGAGGATGCCGACTGAAATGACCATTCCGAATGCCGCGACCGCGAAAGCCGGATGGAATCCGAACTTCTGGCGCACGATCTCCATCACTATGGGAGCG
>DATKIS010000508.1:0-2204 GCA_035543975.1 Pyrinomonadaceae bacterium | reverse complement strand
TGACGCCGCTTTTCTGACATAGAAATCAAATAGCTGGGCTTTGACGCTCAAGGGCGTTGGCCTCGCTAGCGGCGTCAAGCCGCACCGGATAACAAAGCGGCGTCAAGCCGCACCGGATAACAAAGCGGCGTCAAGCCGCCGCAGTCCAAAGATAGAAACTAGTGAAAGCTGAACGAAACATTGCCGCGCGCGAAGCGATTCTTGGTTCCATAAGAGAGCACCTCCTTGCCAGCAGGCCCCACGATGCGATCCATGCCGAGGGCGCTCACGACGGACCAGCGGAAGTCAAAGCATCAGAGTTGAGTCTGGAACCTCCACCGCCTAATGGCGCGGCTGCTTCGCTGGTCGAGGTATTCGAAGAGAACCTGAGGTCCGTGGGTGGGAACGCAGTCGCCGCTGATGGCGAGGATGGGATCGTTGCTGCTTTGAACACGATCATTTCCGGTTTGCAGCAAACCCGTTTGCGGGGACGCCGAATCGCTTTGTCAGATGCTCCCGGGCTCGATCGCCTGCTGAGTCGACTAAAGGTCGAAGTGGATGAAATCAAGACCTCGCCCAGCGCCGGCGAGTTGTTTGACTATGACGTGGGTATCAGCATGGTGCAGGCGGCGATTGCCGAGACGGGAACGCTGCTGCTGGAATCAGAGTCGGAAAGACACCGACTCGTTTCGTTGGTGCCGCCAGTCCATATCGCGATTGTCAACGTGGCTGATATTTGTCTGACGCTCGGTGAGGCCCTGGCGGCGGTTGGTCGCGGCAACGACCTGAGTGCCACGATTACGCTGATCACTGGGCCGTCGCGCACGGCTGATATTGAGTTGACCCTGGCGATCGGGGTCCATGGACCACAGGAGCTGTACGTAATTGTTAACGTTGGAGACCCTTTGGTCTAAGCAGCTCGGCTTTGCCCCAAGGCTCTTATTTCGTGTGCTTTCGCGGATCGCATAACTCCGATTCCTAAGCCCACGACCCCCGAAATTACCCGAAGAGAACGCGAAGCAGGATACCGTGCAGATCATAACCTTCACGTGCGAAGCGAGCGGCTGGGAATCACCCCGCGTGGGCGCACTGCTGAACAGCGATTACCTTCTAAACTTTGGGAACCTCTTCAACCACGAAATATCTCCGTCGAACCATTTAGCCTGGTTTGACATGGATGGCGGATGGTTTCAAAGGTCGCGCGAGACTTACGACGCACTGGCAAAGGATCCGGCCGCCATCGCCGATGCCGCTGAAAAGGGCTGGTTAACTCGCCGGGCCGATGCGTATTGGCTGGCACCCGTGCCGCGCCCGGGGAAACTGATCTGCATCGGACTCAACTACCGCGACCATGCTGCGGAAAGCAATATGGCGATCCCGGAAAGACCGGTGGTCTTCTCGAAATTCAGCACGGCCGTGATCGGTCCAGGTGAACCGGTGTTGGTACCGGCTTCCAGCGATCAGGTTGACTATGAAGCCGAGCTCGCGGTGGTGATCGGGCGCCGCGCGAAGACGGTCAGCGCAAGTAGTGCCTACGACCATGTGCTGGGCTATACCGCCTTCAACGATGTCAGCGCGAGGGATTTCCAGTTTGCCGACGGCCAATGGCAAAGGGGTAAATCCTGCGACACGTTTGCGCCGATGGGACCATTCATTGTAACCGCGGACGAAATTCGCGACCCGCACCAGCTCTCGATCAAACTACGGCTCAACGGCAAAACCATGCAGGACTCCAACACCGACCAACTCATCTTCGGTGTTCCAGAAATAATAGCGTTCCTGTCGGAGACGATTACGCTGGAACCCGGCGATGTGATCGCCACCGGGACGCCGCCGGGAGTTGGGTTTGCGCGCAAGCCGCCGGTGTTTCTAAAAGCCGGTGACCAGATGGAAGTTGAGATTGAAAAGATCGGGACGTTGGGTACCGTGGTGAGAGACCCTGACGTTGAAGGTAGTTAATTGGCGAGTCATGGGGTGCGTCACCAGGCGATAGCGGGTGGGTAAGGATTCAAGGTGCGACGAACAACGCTGAAAGCGTTCGCTAATTCCAGCCCAGGGTTTGCTTTGAAACCCTGGGTTCACGAGACGCGCAATAGATTTTTCGCAACTCTGAAGGAGTTGCGACTGCTTTGCCTGCGAACGCGACGCAACTCCTTCAGAGTTGCGTCCTCGAGATATGAACGCATGATCCCCAGGGTTGCCAAAGCTCAACCCTGGGCTGGAAT
>DATKIS010000507.1:0-15400 GCA_035543975.1 Pyrinomonadaceae bacterium | reverse complement strand
GCCTGGCGCATTTACGCGTTCACCGATCGCCCAGCCTATCGGCCGCAGGAAACCGTCCAGTGGAAATTCATCGCGCGCCGCTCGACTAATGGCGCTTATTCAACTCCGGCGAACCAACTGGTTGATTATCAGATCACTGATCCGCGTGGCACGAAGGTAACTGAAGGGAAAGCGACCCTCAACGAATTCGGCAGCGCCTGGGGCTCACTCGAACTCGGCGAACAACTGCCGCTCGGCGAATACAACATCCAGTTCCTGGCAAACGGGTCCAGTATCGGCAGTGCCAGACTCTTTCGCCTCGAAGAATACAAACTGCCGGAGTTTAAGGTTTCAGTGCAGACGCCGGAAGAGAACGGCAAGAAAAAAGCTTTCCGATTGGGTGAGAAAGTAGAAGTAAACATCCAGGCCGACTACTACTTTGGCGGGCCCGTTGGTAATGCCTCAGTCGAAGTCGTCGTCTATCAAAACCCGTTCTATCACTACTGGTATCCGCGTCGGGATTATCCCTGGTATTACGACGACCTCCAGCAGGTGGGCCGGCAGTATTACCGCGGGCAGGGCCAGGTCATCAAACGCGAAACAATCAAGACTGACGCGACCGGCAAAGCCAAACTGACTTTCGATACGCCGCGCGAGAATTACAATCAGGATTTCGAGTATCGCATTGAAGCCCGCGTCACCGATTCATCACGTCGCGAGATCGTCGCCAGCGATAACGTGCGGGTAACGCGCCAACGCTACTACGTCTATCCGCGCGCGCAACAGAACCTCTACCGGCCCAAAGACAAAGTCACTATCGACATCAAGGCTCTCGACGCTAACGAGCAGCCAGTGACCACCACCGGCACGGTCAAGGTCACCCGTGATTATTGGTGGGAAGTTTGGCTCGATCCCAATGGCCGTGAAGTCAAAGGCGAAGAGCTGCGACTGCTGCGCAACAAACCCGCGATCTTCCCGCCGCGTGTCCTCAAAGGTCAGAAAGGCTGGCGGCTGAAATTCCGCGGCTATCAGCACGACGACATTCTCACGCAGACTGTGAAAACCGATGCCGAGGGCGCGGCCCAGCTGCAGTTCACCGCCGAGCGCGAAGGCTATTATCGAATCAGTTGGGAGAGCAGCCAGGTGATGCCTGGTGCCGCCAGCAGTCGGGATCGTTTCCTGCCACCCGTTAAGGCCGAGACCACTGTGTTCGTGGCCACTAATACCACGACCGACCTTGGCTATCGCCACGATGGGGTGGAAATCATCGTGGACAAAGACACCGTCCGGGCCGGGCAAACGGCGCCGGTCATGCTGTCGGTCCCGAGCGCTGATCGCTACGTGTTGTTTAGCGTTGAAGGCGATGATCTTTACAGCTACCGGCTGGTCCACGTTACCGGAACCGCGAAGCTGCTCGAACTTCCGATCGAGGAGAAACATGTTCCCAATATTTACCTAAGCGCCGCGATGGTTGCTGACGCGCAGTTGTTCGTCGATACCAGGCAGGTGGTCGTGCCCCCTGTGCGCCAGTTTCTTTCAGTAGACGTAAAGGCCGATCGCGAACAGTATCAGCCGCGCGAAGAAGGCACGCTTTCAATTACGACGAAAGACGTGGACGGCAAACCCGTCTCGGCCGAAGTCGCGCTGGGAGTATTTGACGAATCAGTCAAATACATTCAGCAGGACTATGCCGGCGATCCGCGCCAGTTCTACTACGGCGTTAAGCGCGGCCAATTGGTCCAAACGCAAAGCAGCTTCAATCAGAAGGTCTACGCCAAACTTGTCGAGGGACTAAACAAGGTCCTGGTGGATGAGAAGACCCTGGCAGACGACCGTCTGAGGACCGGGAACGAAGAAGATGCTCCTTTCGAGCGCTTGCAGATTCTGGCAGATTTGTCGCGAGGCCCGAAAGGTGAGGTGGGCGCATCCAGAGGGAACTTCAAGCTTGATGGTTTCAGCGAGAGCGAACTGAGGAAAGAGAAGTCTGCGGCCGATTCTGAGGTGTTTGGATTTATCTCTGGCCGACGAGTGGACAATCTTCCCATAAATCAACCGAGCGCACCGCCGCCGCCGCCGGGCCAGGAGCCGGCCGTGCAGGTACGCAGCGACTTTCGTTCAACCATTCTCTGGTTGTCAGACGTTAAGACGGACGGCAATGGCACGGCGACGGTGAAGGTGAAATATCCGGATTCGCTGACTACCTGGCTGACAACGGCGCGCGTCGCCACTTCGGGGAATCAATTCGGCATCGGCAACGCCTCCACGCGCACCAAGCAACCACTGATCGTGCGACTCCAGGCGCCGCGGTTCTTCGTGGTCGGCGATCAGGTCACCGTCTCGGGCGTGATCAATAACAACACCGACCAGACAATGCGCGTCTCAACTTCGTTGACGGCCGAAGGTCTGACTGTCCACGGTCTCCTTATCAACGGCGAAACCGTGAAGGGTTGGAAGTCAACAGTCGAAGTCAAACCGGGCTCTGAAGGAAGAGTTGACTGGTTGGTAAGGGTCACTGACGCGCGCAAGGTGAAGTTAAAAGTCGAAGCGCGCGACTCAGATGGTAGTAATAAATATGCCGACGCGATGGAAAAGACTTTCATTGCGTACGAACACGGCGTCGAAAAGTTTGTGGCCCGCTCCGGCAAGATGCGGGCTAACAGCGTGGCGATCAAACTCGATATTCCGAAGGAGCGTCGCCCGGAAACAACCACCTTGACCGTCCAGGTCGCGCCCAGCATGGCTACCACGATGCTCGATGCGTTGCCCTACCTCATTGACTACCCCTACGGCTGCACCGAACAAACGATGAGCCGGTTTCTGCCTGCTGCCATCACTGCGAAAACGCTGCGCGATCTGGGTCTGAAACCAGAGGTCGCGATGCGCAAAATCTTTGGCGGCATCGAACCTTCGACTGCAGCGGCCACCCATCCACGCGGTGAACGTGATCTGAAGGAACTCGATGCGATCACCAAGGCGAGCCTGGAACGGCTTTACAACTTCCAGCACGCCGACGGAGGTTGGGGCTGGTGGAAAGAAGGCGAGAGCGATCACTTTATGACCGCCTACGTTCTTTGGGGTATGGCCCTCGCGGGTCAGGCCGGTATTGAAGTGAAGCAGGATGCCGTCACCCGCGCCGCTGCCTACCTCGACAAGGAACTCGTGGAAGAAGAAGCCAACTACGACATCCAAGCCTGGATGCTCCATGCCCTGGCGATCCATGGCAGTAGCCCAACCGTGAGGGCGGGCTCGGCGACCGTCAGCGTCAGTCAGTTTCAAACCACCGCCTTCAACAACCTGTTTACCAACCGCGATAAGCTCAACGCTTACACGCGCGCGCTGCTCGCCTTGTCAGCGCATAACTTCGGTTACGCCGACAAAGCGAAAACGCTAATCGAGAACCTGGCCAACGGGGTGAGGATCGATTCGAAGCCAGATACCTCGATTGTTCAAAGCGGCGGGCAGGCATCCGATCCGTCAGTTATCGGCACCGCCCACTGGGGTGAAGACGGTATCTACTGGCGCTGGTCAGACGGTGGCGTCGAAGCAACCTCGTTTGCTTTGCGCGCGCTGCTGGCAATCGATCCGCAAAACAAACTAATCGAGCCGGTCACCAACTGGCTCATCAAAAACCGGCGTGGGGCGCAATGGAGTAACACCCGCGACACCGCGATCGTGGTGCTGACGCTCAACGACTACCTCCGCACGAGCAAAGAGCTGCAACCACAGATCGGCTACGAGCTGCTGGTGAATTCAACTTCGGTGGCCACCAAACAGCTGACTGCCGCCGACGCTCTCGGCGCGCCCAGTAAGTTTGCCATTCCACGCGAACTGATTCGTGATGGCGCCAATGAGATCGTCATTCGCCGCATTAGCGGAGATGGCCCGCTCTATTTCTCCGCCCAGGCAGAGTTCTTCAGTCTCGAAGAACCGATTACCCCTGCGGGCAATGAGATCTTTGTGCGCCGGCAGTATTTCAAACTCGTCAATCACCCAACGCTGCTCAAGGGCTTTGTCTCAGAACGAGTGCCGCTAAACGACGGCGACACGGTGAAGAGTGGTGAACGCGTGGAAACCGTGATCACCATCGAGGCCAAAAACAACTACGAGTATTTGCTGTTTGAGGACTTAAAGCCGGCGGGTCTCGAAGCCGTGCAGCTACGCAGCGGCGAAAACCTCTACGTTAAGGAACTCAAATCCGGCGCCCTCCAAAGCGCCAGCAAATCAACCCTGATGAACTACACGTCTTCAACCGACTTCACTGGACGGACGCGCTGGGTCTATCAGGAACTGCGCGACCGCAAGATGGCAATGTTCATCGACCACCTGCCGGAAGGTATCTGGCAGTTGAGTTATGAAATGCGCGCCGAGACGCCCGGGACTTTCCACGCCCTGCCGGTGCTCGGCCACGCCATGTACGTCCCCGAGATCCGCACGAATGGAGCCGAGGTGAGAATCAAGGTGGTGGACTAACGCGGATGCTTGGTTACAGGCGTACAGAGTTCAAGCTTCAGAGCCACTTGCAAAACTCGTCATGAGAGTTATTAGCAAAAACTATTTAACGGCATGGGTTTTGACTTTTTACGCTGAAAGCGTTGGCTAATTCCAGCCCAGGGTTTGCCTTGAAACCCTGGGGTTAAGAGTAGGAAGAAGATTCTTCGCAACTCTGAAGGAGTTGCGATGGCTTTGTTGTTCGCGAGGCGTAACGCAACTCCTTCAGAGTTGCATCTTCGAAAATGAAACCCGTTTTTCCCCGGGTTGCCAAAAGCGCAACCCGGGGCTGGAATTAGCCAACGCTTTCAGGGTAATTCAAAACATTCCATGGTTCTCGCGATTTGTCTCTCTAGTCTCTGGTTCGACGAGTTTTGCAAGAGGCTCTTTAGTTTGTCGCGTGGTCGGATAGCCATTCAAGAAACGACAAACTAAAGTGTGTCGGACATTTTTCGCCAAATTGTTTCATACCCAGTCAAAACGCTTTTCGAGGAGTCGCTGATGAAATACATGCTCACCGCAGTGTGTTTAGTGCTGATGTGCGCCTTCACCAGTACGCTTTACGCGCAGGGCGAACCGGCCCAGGCTTACGTTGGAGCGCAGATTATTCTCGTCAGCGGTCCCCTGATTCAGGATGGAGTGCTGGTGGTTTCGCGCGGAAAAATCGTGGCGGTGGGTACGCGTTCGGCAACCAAAGTCCCCGCCGGCGCCCAGGTTATTGATGTCACCGGTAAAGTGATCATGCCGGGTATCGTCGACACTCACAGTCATGTTGGTGGCGGCTCAGGCGGCGACGGTTCAGGCCCAATTCAACCTGAGACCAGAATTCTCGATTCAATCAACGTACGCGACAGCGGGATGATGCGCGCTCGTGCAGGCGGCATCACTACCGTGAACGTGATGCCCGGCTCGGGCCACCTGTCCAGTGGCCAGACGCTTTATTTGAAACTCCGGGCCGGACGCATTGTGGACGACCTGCTCATCAAAGACGCTCGCGGCAATGTCGCCGGCGGCTTGAAGATGGCCAACGGTACCAACTCTCTTCGGCCCGGTGGCTCGGGTCCTTTTCCAGGGACGCGCGCAAAATCCGTTTCGCTGGTGCGTGAGCAGTTTCTCAAAGCTCAGGAATATCGGGACAAAATCCAACGAGCCAAGGGCGACGTTACTAAGTTACCCGCCCGCGACCTGGCAATGGAGAGCCTCATTGAGGCGATGGAGGGCAAGCGGGTCGTACACTTTCACACGCATCGGCACGACGATATCCTGACTGCCCTGCGCCTTTCCAAAGAATTTGGATTTCGCATCGTCCTCCAGCACGTGTCAGAAGGATGGAAGGTGGCTGAGGAAATTGCGGCCGCCAAAGCTCCCGCCTCAGTCATCGTCATTGATAGTCCCGGCGGCAAGCTGGAGACTGTCGACACTTCATTTCAAACCGGAGCAGCGCTGGACAAAGCCGGGGTGCTGGTCGGGTTTCACACCGACGACTACATTACCGATTCCCGCCTCTTCCTTCGCTCCGCCGGACTCGCCGTGCGCGCCGGCATGTCGCGCGAGAAAGCTCTCTACGCAATGACGATGGCGGGCGCCCGGATGCTCGACCTGCAGGATCGCACCGGTTCCCTCGAGGCCGGCAAGGACGCAGACTTTCTGATTCTGTCAGGCGACCCTTTGAGCGTGTACACGAAAGTGCTGGAGACCTACGTCGAAGGTCTTAAAGTCTTCGATCGGAACAAGCCGGAGGATCGGCTGTTTGCGGTCGGCGGTTACGGCGCGGGCCGCGATCAGTTAATTGAGTTTGATTGTTTCGACCACAGCGTGGAGAACGAGAGATGAGAGAAACAGAAGGCAGTAAGCGAAAGGCAGTAAGCAGAAAAACGATACGCATTCAGCACCATGGAGGAGGCAACAAGCATTGGTCTGCCTCCTGCTTTGTGCCTACTGCTTTCTATGTCGTTGCCCTGCTGACCATGTGTTCGGCGGTCTCCGCCCAACAGCTCGCGGTCCGTGGTGAGACGGTCTATACGATGGCCGGGCAGGTGGTTCGCGACGGTGTGGTGCTGGTCCGCGATGGCAAGATCGAGCAAGTGGGGCCGGCAAGCGCGGTCAAGATTCCCTCCGGGTACAAAGTCGTAAGTGCCAGGGTGGTAACGCCCGGCTTGATTGATGCCCGGTCTGTAGTTGGCCTCGCCGGCTATCTCAATCAGCCTCACGATCAAATGCAGCTCGAATTGTCGGCTTCCATCCAGCCGGAGCTGCGGGCGACCGACGCCTACAATGCGCGCGAACGACTTGTCGATTGGCTGCGCAGTTTCGGAGTCACCACGATTCATACCGGCCACGCTCCCGGCGCGTTAGTGTCCGGCCAGACCATGATAGTCAAAACGTTCGGCGATGAAGTTGATGATGCTGTGGTCGTACCGTCGGCCATGGTGGCGGCCACGCTGGGAACGGCCGGGATGGGACAGTCAGGCAAGTCGCCGGGAACTCGCGCCAAGCAAATCTCGATGCTGAGGTCGGAGTTCTTCAAGGCGAAAGAATACGAGGCGAAGCAGGCGTCGGCGAAAGAGGATTCAAAGCCCGCGCGCGACTTGCGCGTTGAAGCTTTCGTCCGCGTTCTCAAACGCGAGATTCCCCTGCTGGTAAACGCCCAAAGAGCTCAGGACATCATGAGCGCACTCCGCCTGGCCAGGGAATTTAACATCCGGATAATTCTGGATGGGGCGGCAGAAAGCTACCTGGTAATTGATGAAATCAAAGCTGCGAATGTGCCAGTGATCATTCACCCCACGATGTACCGCGCTGGCGACGAAACCGAGAATCTCAGCATGGAAACGGCGGCCACGCTGCGTAAAGCGGGAGTCCAGGTTGCTCTCCAGAGTGGCTATGAAACCTACGTCCCTAAAACCCGCGTGGTGCTGTTCGAGGCGGCGGTGGCAGCGGCCAACGGCCTGACTCTTGAGGAAGCGCTGGCCACAATTACGATTGACGCTGCCCGTATTCTCGGCGTTAACAATCGTCTGGGTTCCCTTGAAAAGGGTAAGGATGCGGACCTCGCACTTTTTGACGGGGATCCTTTCGAATACACGTCACACGTCGTCGGTGTGGTCATTAACGGGAAGGTCGTCAGCGAGGAAATCAAGTAGGGAGTTGTAGTAAGCAAACTGTTAGTTTGCCGCTTTCGCTAGCTTATCCAGGTAGCGCTTACGAACGCCGGCGAATTTAACAGTTTTGTTTGCGGTCTGCAGTGTTCTCTCGAGAAAGACCCCGGACAGGCCCGCCCGGACATCACGAAAATCACGTGCATGTCCTCGTCTTGACGGCGGATTTTGGTTTCGTTTCTGCGCTTCTCCGCTTATTATCTTGGCCTCCAATTTTGGGGTGCTTCTTAGTTTCCAGCTTTGACCGGTACGCCCGCCTATTTCAAGGGGCTTTTCCTTTGGATTTCTATTTCCAGACGGGACACGCAGGATGGCCGCCACACTTCCACCTACTACCAAACCGAAGAAAGCAGCTGCGCCGGAGACATCCCCGGCCCGAGAGCTAAACTCGTCGGCGACCGACTTGCCCAAGCCAGGAATCGAGTGGGGCCTCGGGCGGGCGTGGTTACTGCGAATGCTTTGGGGGCCTGTGGCCTCGGCCGCGGAAGCCATCGTCAGAAGTTCGGATGCGCTGCTGGAAGGACAATTAACTTTCCGGGTATTGATCGTCGGTCGCCGCCCGGCGGCGCTCCGCGCCCTGCTCCTCCATACCACCGCCCGCAGGTTTCAGTTTGAAGTTCGGACGCTGGTACCAGACGCCGAGCCATCACTTCCTTTCGAGGCCGGCGCCTTTGACTGTGTGATCGCGCTGGATTGGCTAGCGGCAATTCGGCCGTCCCAGCGGGAGAGCGCGGTGGTGGAACTATGCAGAATCGCCCGGCTGGGAGTTTTGGTAGCCAATCCCTTTTACTCGCCTGAAGTGGCAGCAGCGGAGCGAGCTGTTAACAGTATCCACTTCGCTACCAAAGGCGAAGATAACCGGGACCTGGGGCGGCACCTGGAGTATGGCTTACCCGAACTTGAACGTGTTCGGGGCTGGATCGGTGCGGCGTTCCCGTATGTGACATCGCAACCGATTGAGTCGCTTTCCAGTTGGCAGGTATTCGCCAGCGTTGCCGTTGATAGCTTCGATTGCGACATCAGCGATGCAGACGCTGCGGTGGCGGCGCTGTTGCCCCCTATGGCCGATGTTCAGCCTCCAGCTTACCGGAGCCTTATTGCCGGAGCCTCCACGCCGCTCACGTCGCTAACTGACCCACCGGTGCCAGGATGCGACTTTGGGCCGATGGCGACTCACCTGGCGATTGAAGCGGCTGCCCAACGCGGAGCTTTGGATCGACTGACGACGGCAATAACGAGTGAACGCGATCGCGAACGCGAGCAGTTTCAGGCGACGGTCGCTTCCCTGGCCGACGAAATCCACGAACGGGAGGCCCACACGGAGGTGCTGGTTGCCGAACTCAACGCCCTCGAGTCAGTCGTAGCCGATCAAACTGCCGTGATCGAAGGCCTCGAGCGCCGGCTGAGCGACACCGATACGCACGCCCTCAGCCTGGAGCTGGAAAGAGATGTGGCAAAGCTCAGTGAACAGGAAAAGGTCCAGGCACTTTCCACTCAACTGCTCGAAACCGAGACTCGACTAAACAAACTAACGAATAGTAAGGGCTGGCGGCTACTGAGCCGGTACGGTCGGATCAAGTATCGCTACTTGTTGCCAGTTTACCGGGCGCTTGGTTGGGCGCCTTCTGACCAAAACGATGGGAAGCACTAAGAAATTTGACGATAAGGATTGGTTCGTCTTCGTTAATGTAATTTCGTGGATTGTGCTTCTGAAACGCTATGTGTGGCATCGCCGGGCTCCTCTTCAACAAGCACGATGATCTTCTCTTTGACGAGCGCGCGAGCCGCCTCGACACCATGGTCGATGCGCTTACTCACCGGGGTCCGGACGATCACGGTGCTCTCGTGGATGGCCCGGTCGCGATCGGCATGCGACGGCTGGCGATTATTGATAGCGAGGGCGGCCACCAGCCAATCACAAACGAAGACGGCACCGTCTGGGTGGTCTATAACGGCGAGTGCTATAACTTCCAGGAGCTACGCGAACAACTGACGGCCGCCGGCCATAGCTTCTCCACTCGAACTGATACCGAAGTTGTCGTACACGGTTACGAGGAGTGGGGTGCTCGAGGGTTGGCCCAGCGTCTCAACGGCATCTTCGCTTTCTGTCTTTGGGACGCAAGACAACGGATTGCTTACCTGGTGCGTGATCGCCTGGGTGTCAAACCGTTGTACTACACGGCACCCGCGTTGGGAATCGCCTTTTCCTCTGAACTCCGCTCGCTAGCTCGTTCCGGTTTCCTGCTGCCCAAGCTGGACGAAGTAGCGCTCTGGAGCTATCTGCTCTACCAGTATTCACCTACGGAACGCACGCTGCTCTCCGGCGCCCTGCGCCTCCCGGCCGGTCATCTGCTCGAGTGGCGCGCCGACACCCATATAACACGTCTTGAGTCCTACTGGGATCTATCTGCCTCCGCCGCAACCACCAGCGTCACTTTTGCAGAAGCCAGCGCGAGAGTGGGCACTTTGCTCGATGACGCGGTGCACCGGCAGATGATTTCCGACGTCCCAATCGGGTGTTTCCTGTCAGGCGGTCTCGACTCCTCGGCCGTAGCAGCTCTTATCGCGAAGCACTCCAGCCAACCGGTGCGGACCTTCTCTATCGGCTTCCCTTCATCTGACATCTACGACGAGACAGAGCACGCCGAGGCAGTTGCCCGGGCGATCGGCGCCCGACACACGACCGTAGCCTTCGATGAGGATGCCTTTGTCTCTCATGTTGAGGAATACCTTGGTTGCGTGGACGAACCGGTAGCCGATGCGGCGATGTTGCCGACTTATCTTTTGGCCAAGCAGGCGGCGCAGGAGGTAAAAGTCGTACTCACCGGAGAAGGCGCCGATGAAGTCTTTGCCGGATACGACTATTACCGACGGTTTATTCCCGAAACGGAAATCGGAAGCAGTGAAAAGCGACAAGCTTCAAACCACGAACTCCGATTAGTTCGTCAGGCTCTCGCCGAAGGCCTGGGAGGTTCCTTTCCGGCTCCGGACCGCAACGTAACCAGTCCCCTGAGCGGTTTTCCTTACACCGTGCAGCCGGAATTCGTCTGGTGCATGCTATCGCGGGAGCGAAGACCATCCCTCAAAGTCTTCACTGAGACACTCGCCTCAATCGAACAGAGGTTGCTCAGCAAAACGAAGGGCCACTCTCGTCTCCAGCGCGCGCTTTACACCGACACGAAGCTTTGGCTTGGCCACGACCTGATGACGAAACTCGATAAGTCAACCATGGCCCACAGCCTGGAAGCTCGCGTCCCCTTCCTGGACCACCGCCTGGTTGAATATGCCTTTAGTCTCCCGGACTCGTTCAAGCTCGACTCGCACAGTAGTAAGAGGGTCTTGCGGGCAGCAGTTGCGGGACTTCTGCCCAAAGAGATAACGGCACGGAAGAAACAAGGCTTTGGAGTGCCTCTGATGGCTTGGTTTCGTGGACCATTGCGCGATTATGTCCGGGATCTTCTGCTCGATTCAGCCCTGGTGGACGAGGGCATCCTCACGCGCCGCTCAATGGAGGCGATCCTCTTTGCCCACAATGAACTCCACGTCGATATGGCCCGAACGATCTGGTCGCTGGTCAATCTGGACTGTTGGTGGCGCGCCATCCGTGCGGAAATCGCCGCCGCGCAGCCGACCCCGAAAAGCACCACGCGAATCCCGGCACCAGGTTATCCGAGTGTCGATATTCTGATCCCAATCTACGAAAACTTCGCTCTCGTGCGCGACTGCGTCCGTTCGATTCAGCGGTTTACGGAGATGCCCTTCCGGGTGATCCTGCTTGACGACGCTTCGAGCGCGGCCACCTATGAAAGGCTTCAGCAGTTGGTAGCTGCTGACGGACGCTTCCAGCTGGTGCGAAACGATCAGAATCGTGGTTTCGTGCAAAACTGTATTGGCGGGATGAGACTTGGGACCGCTGACTACATCGTCCTGCTTAACTCTGACACGGTAGTAGCGCCTGGCTGGTTGGAACGCATGGTGGCCTGCGCGGAGAGCGACCCGCGCATCGCGATCGTTAATCCACTAACAAATGAGTCGGGTAACACTTCAGTCCGCCTCGGTCCGGGTCTGAACCTGCTGACCATGGCCCAGCGCATCGCCGAGCTTTCCCGGCGCGATTATCCCGACATCACCACGGCCGTTGGTATGTGCCTGCTCATGCGCCGCAGTGCGCTGGATCAGTTTGGAGGTTTTGACTCGATCTATAAAGAGGCTTATTGCGAGGAGTCGGACCTTTGCATGCGCTTCACCGAAGCCGGACTGCGCGTAGTTGCCGCCGACGATGCTTTCATTTACCACAAAGGTTGGGCGTCTTATGCCGAGGGCAGGAAGCAACGGCTCTATGAGCGCAACCGGAGTATTTTCGACCAACGCTGGCGCGCGCCATTTGATCGCGATTGGAGTCACTACTACCGCCACGATCCCCTTCAATACATGCGTAACTCGCTTTTGCGGTTGGCGGTGAACGAGGCAGACGCGCAGCCCGCCAAACTGGAAATGATCGAGAATCGGGTGCATCGACTTGGCACCACTGCCACCTTACGAGCTGTAGGCAATGGAGCGCGGACGGCGGCAGCTACTGCGCTACTACCGCGGCGGGCCCCGGCCGGACAAGAGCTTGAATTCAAAGAATGGTCCCTCAGTCGGATTAAGCAACCGTTAGTAAGGTTCGAAGAGCGGGGCGTGTTTTTCCCGACCCGCGAGTATATGGCTACGCTGCCGCAGCTCGGCCGAGATCGACTGCGCATCACGTTCCTGATCTCCAGTCTTCCTCTGGCTGGTGGAGTGATTTCGATATGCCAACTTGCGCGAGAGATGTTGCTGGCTGGTCACGACGTCAAGTTTGTCACCGAAGCCCGGGTCAGTAATCCGGAAGAACTGAACCTGTGGCTCCAACCATTGGTTTACCGGGACGAAAGACAGCTGATCGAGCAGTTTCCGGAAAGCGACATCGTCGTGGCTACGTTTTGGACAACTGCGCACAGTTATATGCAACAGCTGCGTGAACGTAATCCGGATTTCGTTTCGGTTTATTTCATTCAGGACTACGAGTCGTGGTTTTATCCGTCGACTGACTGGACCAATCGCCGCAACGTCATTAGCTCCTATGCGACCACTGAGCACCATATCGTTAAGTCTCGCTGGCTGGCTGGAAGGGTGAACCAACACGGGCCAGGATGCGAGATAGTGCCGCTGGGTCTGGACCTTGGAGTTTTTTATCCGAGGGGTGCGCATCCACCATCGCGACCTCGCGTGGTAGCAGTTGCCAAGCCTGGCAGCGAGGCAACGCGGCGGGGCTTTCACGAGACCATCGAAATATTTCACCGAATTCATGCTGTGCGACCTGAGGTGGAGCTGGTGTTCTACGGCGCTGAGCCGGAGAGGATGCCATCCCTGCCTTTCGAGTACACCAACATGGGACTCATCTTCGATCAGAGCCGGGTCGCTGAACTGATCTCATCGGCCGATGTGCTGCTTGACGCTTCGCTTTGGCAAGGCTTTGGCCGCCCAGGTCTTGAGGCGATGGCTTGCGGAACTGTTCCGGTGTTAACAAATGTTGGGGGGCTCACCGAGTATGCTCGGGATGGTGAAAACTGCGTCCTGGTTTCGCCGGGCGATGCAGCAGGAGCAGCCTCCGCTACTCTCAGGCTGATCGATGAACCGAGACTCTACGGCCCCCTTGCCGAGAGTGGACGGAAAACCGCGGAGCGTTTCTCACATGTCGATGAGGCGCAACGCCATCTGGAGCTGTATCAGCGCTGGGTCACCGAGAAGCGGACCGCAACGCGATCGGCAGGCCCTCGCCGCGATAGATAAACGCTGCATCCGCTGGGCAATTGCTGTTTGAGTTTCTTAGAATCCACATTCCCCAATCCGGTACATAAATCCCAATCGAATCACGTCCATCGCCGTCCCAATCTCCGGCGACTGGAAGTCCGCGTGCAGGACTACAGGTAAAGCTACGTTCAGAGGTTCTATCTGAACTTTCTCCGCGAAGGTGCCACGATCCGGTTTCCGGATCATAAAGGCCCACCGAGTCGCGACCATCGCCATCCCAATCGCCCACTACCGGCAACCAGGCAGCATTCGGCGGCCCGAAGGAAAATGATTCATCTGCCTCGCCACCACTATTCGTATGACGTAGAAACCATTGACCCGTCCTGGGAACATAGATTCCGATCTTATCGGAGCCTGAACCGGTCCAATCTCCAGCGAGTGGGATTCCACCCTCAGGTCCAAAACCAACAATGATGTCTGCCGGTCCTGCCGACATAGCATGTCGCAGAAAGAAATTTGCAGTCGCAGGCTGGTAGAGTCCCAGACCATTTCCACGTCCGCTAAAGTTACCAATCAACGGCAGCAAGCCCTGGTTCGCGCCACCATAGGTGATGAGCTCCTCAGTCCCATCCTGGCGCCGAATACTCCATTCAGACGTCTTCGAATCGTAAAAGCCGAATTCGCCAGCCACAGCAGGAGCTACCGAACCTGCAGAGATAGTTTTAGCGGCCCAAGTAGGCGCAGTGGCAGCGATGTCGCTCCCGAGGAGGCGATCCCAATCCGCATCATTCAATTCATCGCCGAGGCGCACGAAGATGTCATATTGGGCAAAAACTGGCCGGTCCAGGCGAACTATCGGCTTGGGCTCAAGCGTTGAAGGGTCGTACAAGAGGGTATCGGTTGGGGCTGAGAGGGGCACAAGTTGATCGTCCCGGGAATCCGTTATCAGGTTGCGCGGGATAATTGCATAGTCCGTCCATCCCAAGCGCTCAAAGAGCCCTACTAAGTCCTCGATCAGCATCATGTTGGGATGTTCGGTCCAATCAGACCAGCAGAGCTTGAGACCAAGGCTTCGGAGGTATTCTGTTTCTTCAAAACTGGGATAGCGGATAAAGATGAACGACCGCGCGACGCGCCCAAACTTTTCCAGCACTGCGGATGCGCTGGCAGCGTCCGGGAGGTGCTCGAGAAAATCCATCGCCGATATGTATTCGACGGAACGCTCGGGAACAACCACTAGTCGCACGTCAGCTTCAACTACGTCGAACCCGGCGTCCCTGGCTTCCGCTGCCTTAGTCGGGTCGAGCTCGAATCCGAGCCCGGGACCACGACCGAACCTTCGCACACAGTGATCGATGGATCCGCCATTCCCACTCCCAAGGTCGATGAAGGCGTAGTGACTCGCAACCAGAGTTTCAGTGATATTCGAACCAGGCATGAGATTGACCCGGAGTCTATTGGAGGCTTCGGTCGATAGTCAACGTTCGCGCCCGCTGCGACGCTAAATGGGGGATCCACGGAGTGACCCCCTCAAGAATCAACCGACTGTTGGACGGGACAGGCCGCCGCGCACACCAAAATGTCCGGGCGAGCGCGCCGGCTCATCAACTGGCTGAAGTGGTCATCGCGAAGCCAGTCTCGTTCCGGTTTTTTCTACCCAATTAGGTTTCTTCTGAGATTGGAACGGATTTGTTCCGGCAGCTCGTAAGTCGCCTCGGAATCCCCGGGAGCATTGCTGTTGCGGAGATAGAAACACCCATCCATGACGCTACAGATCCCGACAGTGTCAACGCCATCACCGTCCCAGTCTCCGACAACCGGCAGGTTGCCCTGTGCGCCAAAGTTAACGATGAGATCTGGATCACCGCTCGCGGCAGTGTGCTTGAAGTAGAAGTTTGCCGAGTCGGCAGAGTAGAGGGCTACCGACTCGACCACGGCATGGCTCCACTTGCCGGCAAGAGGAACCAGGTTTCCTTGTGCTGGGCCAAAGACGAAAGGAA
>DATKIS010000506.1:0-4082 GCA_035543975.1 Pyrinomonadaceae bacterium | reverse complement strand
TAGGCAGTAGGCAGTAGGCAGGTATTCTTGTCTACTGCCTATTTCTTTGTCACCGTGTTCTGCCCACAGCCCACAGTCTTTTGCCTTCTGCCTTCTGCTTTCCGCCTAGCGGCCTTACAATCGATCCATGGCAGTCGGCCGTCATAAATCAATCGCTTTCTTCATTACCCTGGGGGCTTGTCTCGTGGCCCTGGCGGTGGCGTTGAATGTCGGCTGGATCCTGCTAAATTGGCGTGAAGTAGCCTTACTCGTTTTTGGAATCATCTTCTTCCTCCTGATAATTGTCGGTCTGGTACTCAATACAACCTTCCTGATTCGGGAGATACGCCGCAACGAACAGCACGACGCCTTCATCAACGCGGTAACTCACGAGTTAAAGACACCGCTCGCTTCGATTCGCCTCTATCTGCAGACACTCAAGACGCGCGAGATTGCTGAAGATCAACGCCAGAATTTCTACGATATTATGCTGGCGGATAACGACAGACTGCTGCAAACCGTGGAGCAGGTGCTCCGAGCTGGTCGATCCGGTCATAAGCGCAGGAAGATCAATTTAAGCAAGGTAGATGTCGGCCAGCTGGTTCGAGAATGCGTCGACCTCACGCGCCTGCGTCACAATCTGGCTACTGACGCCGTTAGTTTTTCCGAATCGCACAATGGGGCGCGCCCTGAGGTGAAGGCGGACGTGGACGAGCTTCGCGCCGCCATCTCAAACCTGCTGGACAATGCCGTCAAATATTCCGTCGAAGATGTTCAGGTGTCGGTTCAAGTAGCAGTGCTCGATGAAAAAAAGGTAGCAGTTCGCATAGCGGATCGTGGCGTCGGCATTCCCGCCGCACAGTTGAAGCGTATCTTCAAGCGATTCTATCGAGTCCCCGGACGAGTCATGGCGCGGGTGAAGGGCACCGGCCTTGGCCTTTTCATAGTGCATTCAGTGGTGGAAAAACATGGAGGCCGAGTGTTTGCGGAAAGCGCCGGACCAGGGCGTGGCAGCACCTTCACGATTCAACTTCCCAGAGTGTAAATGGCCGTCAGGGAGGGATAACTGTGCGATGAGCGCTGTGCTGGTAGTAGAAGACGAACGACATCTGGCTGATGGATTGCGATTCAATCTCGAAGCCGAAGGCTACACCGTAAACACAGTCAGCGACGGCGAAGCCGCTCTGGCGCTGCTTATTGATGAGCAGCAACGCTACGACGCACTCGTTCTCGATGTGATGTTGCCGGGCAAAGACGGTTTCACTGTGGCTGCCGAGCTGCGAGCCGCCGGTCATTTCGTGCCGGTCCTGATGCTTACTGCTCGCGGCCGCCCTGAAGATGTGCTGCGCGGATTCGAATCCGGCGCCGACGACTATTTACCAAAGCCCTTTGAATTGTCAGTTTTGCTGGCCCGGCTCCACGCGCTGCTGCGCCGCCGTGAGTGGTTTCATCGTGATCTGCCCAAGACTGCAGACAAGGAAACAGAGCCACCGTTAACCGATGAGGGTCCCGAAGAGTTCAAGTTTGCTGGACGAGTCATCGACTTTGCGAACCTTGAATTGCGCACGTCCCAACAAACGATTCGCTTAACCCTCATGGAAGCGCAATTAATGCGTTACCTGGTCAAACACGAAGACAAGGTCGTTTCGCGGAAGGCGATACTCGAAGAAGTTTGGGGACTAAACGAGGACACGGACACGCGGGCAATTGATAACTTCATTGTCCGGCTGCGCAAGTATATCGAAGAGGATCCCACCAAACCCGAACACCTGTTGACGGTGCGGGGCGTCGGTTACCGCTTTGTGCCAACTAGCCGGCCGCAGTAATGATCGAAGCACGCACTCCCAGTAAATCTGAAAAGTCTTTCGAGTAGATTGCATCCACTTTTCTTACGCGGGAGATAGCTTCCACCAACTCCTCGTTGGAGATGAATCCGTTTTCAATGTGGGCAATGGCCCAGGCAGGAATGTGAGCGGCGGTGTGCAATAAATCTTCAACCAGCCAGAGGTATTGCTGCTTACTTTGGACGCGTGATCCGAGTCTGCCGGCTCTCGCTTTCTCAGCGTCGCTCCAGAAATCATTACTACCCTGCAGCCATTCCTCCCGCCAGCCGAGAATCGTGTTTTGAATCGGCTGCGGGTGCACCGGCACCGGCAGCCGCAAAAACAGCAGTTCACTATTTACCCGCTCGGCCACGAAAACTCGAGCTTCCTGATTTGAGGCTTTACTGCGCAGGGAGTTGTCGTGAGGCGACGGCAGGAGATCAACCAACTGCCGGAACACGCGCGACAAAGACAGGGGTTCGCGCAGATGACGGGTGTCCTCGTCGAAGGAAAGTACGTAGTCGCCGACCATCATTCCCAGAGTCAAAGCCAGGGCCCGTTTGTAAGGATTGATCAATCGTTCGGCATTGAAACGAACAGTATCAAACCACCAGGCGTCAGTTTCATTAAACCAATTCAGCAGCGTCGGATTATCGAGTCTCTCCCGTGGCACGTAAGCATCTTCGAGAATTGAGTCGAGCTCCTCGGCGTTTAGCCGATCCGCATTGTTTTCAACCAGGGCGGTGGCTTTCGTGAACGCCCAGATCATCGGGTCATTCGCGGCGACCCGAACCTTCCATCGCTTCAAATGCACCGAGAGGTCTGGCTCGCCGGTGAAGGGGAGCGCAATCGAGGAAAACTTGAAACGTCTGAGGACGTTCAATTCAAACGCCAACCAGCCATTTGGAAAAGTTGCTGAGCCGATATGAGCCATCCTGGATTCTGTTCGTTACCTCAAAGTCTGTTGGTCACCGCATGAATGATGAAAAAAGATTGAATCCCTCATCAGGCGGCGTTGCCGCTACCGGCTCCTCATCTACCGCAAACGATCGCAACTCGTCCAGGTAGTCCATCGAAAGAAACGCCGTCACAACGGCCGGGTCGAATTCTATCGCGGCGCGCTCGATTAGCTGCTCCCGCGCTTTCTTTTCACTCATCGCCGGCCGAAAAGGTCGCCCGTCAGTCAGCGCGGCGTAGGAATCGGCGACCCGCAGAATTCGAGCGGCCAGCGGGATTTCGTTTTGCCTCAAGCCATCGGGATAACCGGAACCATTCCACCACTCATGATGCCAACGGACCAGCAACTGAACGGGGCGACCGGCGCTCACTCGCGCCGCTTCCTGTTCGCCAATCACGGGGTGCCGGGCCAGGTCGATTCGTTCCTCATCAGTCAGTGAGCCGGCTCGCTGAATGTATTCCCGCTCCATTGCTACCTCGCCGAGATCGTGCGTGTACGCTGCGGTGCGCAACATCCTTCGATCCTGGGGCGCCATATGGAAAGTCTTCGCAGTCTGGTCGGCAATGGCAGCTATCCTGACGGCGTGCGGATTGGGATACTGTTCGAATCGATCAGCCGCCGCGGCTAGTTGCAGGTAGGCTTCCGCCGCCGAGCGGTCGTTATCAGTTTCGATTGACGATGCAGACATAGTTAATTGTTAAGTTACCAGGTTCCCGAAGACATCCGCACCATGCTCCTACTCCGGTTAACGATGCTTGCCGTCTTCAAGTTTTCGCAAAAGCGTGTGCGCCTGTGCGTTATTCGGCTCAATTGCCAGGGCGCGATCCGCCTCCGATTGGGCCCTACGATGAAACTTCAGATCAAAGTACAACTCAGCCAGCATAACCCGGTAGGCTGCATTATTCGGATCAAGGGTGACTGCTGCTTTGATCTCATTTTCCGCCAGTCTACGTGTTTTTTCCGTAGCAGCAAGTGCCCGACCATAGTGAGCGCGATACCTCGCGTCCTGTGGTATCAGCCGTGAAGCCGCAGCGAGATGTGCGACCGCTGCATTGATACGGCCCTGTTTCAGGGCTCCAAGTCCTTCGTTAAAACTATGTTCAGCCTGGCCGATCCCCGGCGTCCCGACGTCATAATCAACGTCCTCGACCGGGCTCGAAGTTTTGTTGTGAGCCGCCATAGGCGAACTCGAGCTCTCGAATGACTTGGAGCGTTTTAGAGAAGCGTCGTAGGTGGCGCGGCTCTGCGGGCTGGCCAAGGTTTCGTATGCCTGGGTAATTCGCGCAAATGCAGAACTGATTTGCGAGTGTATCGGGGTCCCT
>DATKIS010000505.1:0-5902 GCA_035543975.1 Pyrinomonadaceae bacterium | reverse complement strand
AAGACTCAACGCGGCAGTCATGGATCTGGAACCACTGAATGAAACGGCCGGCTTCACGCAAAATGGAATTCTGGGCGCCAACTTCTTGCGTCACTTCCGGGTTTCTTTTGATTTTCCCCATGGGGTAATACGACTGGAGCCTATAATCAAAACTCCAAAACCTGAGTCCTCGCCGAGACCGATGTGAGCGGCTGAATTATGAAGCAAAGTCTCTATCTTGAAACCTCCGTCATTGGCGCCTACCTGGATAATGGTGAGCCGTTTCGTCGCGACCTCACCATCCGCTGGTGGGAACACGAGATGCCGGACTATCGAGCGGTAGTTTCCCCCTTGGTTTCACGCGAGCTGGAGCGCTTAGCGGAGCCACACCGAGCGGCCTACCTGAACTTGATCTCGTCTCTGGAACAGGTTGAACTCACGGAAGAGGTTTCGATCCTGGCCGATGGTTATGTCTCGCGAGGAATATTCCATCGCAAATACATCGCCGACGCCTTACACGTGGCCCTCGCGTCTTATCACAAGATTGACTACCTGGTGACCTGGAACTTCGGACACCTGGCAAATGTTCGCCGTCAGGCCCGGATTCGTCTCTTCAACACGGCAGCAGGCTTTTACGTCCCAATGATCGTGACGCCTGAGTTTCTCGTTTCGGAAGCGACCGAAAAGGCGAGTTAGGACTTTGAAAATAACCAATAACAAATCCAAGTTACTGATGTATCGACGGCCGAAGTTTCTGGAAGTGCTGCACACCATTCGTGAGGAGATGTCTCGAGAAGTAGACTACGATGTAGATCTATTCGTGGAAATGGTTCGCTCAGGCGTGAGACCAACACACGGTCCGGAAAGGATCATTCGGGGCATGCGCACGCGCGCATTGCGAGACGATGTCGAGGCAGAACTGGATGTAGTCCCGGAAAGACCCAAAAAGCGAGCCGGAAGAGGGTGAAAAAAACCAAGGCAACCAGGGTAAAAGGGGGTTGGTAGGCTGAGCGCCGCATTTCCACCTACTCGTCACCAGCCTTCATTTGTCGGCGAAGAGTGTTTCGGAAGCCTGAATCCATCATTTATGAACGCTACATTTGAAACTATTGGACTCGAAGTGCCCAGCGAGAAGGCTTTTAACTATCTCGCCGAGCGCGCCGGCGACCAGGGTGAGGCCACACAACTCAATCTGCGTGGCGCCGTCCTTCATGGCCGTTGTTGGAAGTTAGGTGAAGGGTTAGAGGTCTGGACCGTTCTCTATGAATCGGGAAGTGGCGACGTGTTCTACGCAGATTGTCGTCCCGGCTTCCGGGCTCGTCACATTCAAACGATTAGCCCGTGGGCCTTGACCGAGTATGACGAGGAAGGCGAAGCGGTAGTCCACGGGTTCCGCGAAGGCACAGATTGCGAAGTCCTGTTTGAACTGCAGAATCTCACCGAAGTCGGCCCCGGCGGATTTCGCGCCCAGGAACTTCACGTCGGGCTCTGTGGGCTGGCCTATCGGGCGCGCGTGCGCAATGCTCCTACGAAAACCAGGTGGATGCCGCTCGATAAGGCGGCCCCGTCTCGCGCCGCTCACGAGAATGATTGGAGTCTCTCAGGCCGCGTCATTGCCTTCAAGCCACTCAAGAATCCGCTATCAGGAAGCGATTTGTACTGGATCAACCTCGACCTCGAGAGAATGAACCTCGAGATACTGGTCAATCAGCGAGCCCTTCGGGGCGACGCCCTGGCGCCCGGAGTTAATCTCGAAGCGGAAATCTGGTTGCAAGGACACGTCCTCGATGAGCGCGCGATGCTGATCCGGTATGAAGGCGTGGATGCTTCGTGTTCGGCCGCAAATTTCTGGACCCAACTAAAACGAAAGAACTAGAGGGTAAGGCTTGGGGAAATAGGGGAAAGGGTAAAGGTAACGTAAGAACGCCCCCTCTTAACCCTGACCTTCACCGCTCTTCCTTTTACCTAACCTTCGTCAGCTTTTTCATGAAACGTTTGTTTGCGGCTATCCTCATTGTCCTCACTATCGCACTCGGTGGTTACCTCTTCAACCATTATTGGATTCACAGATTCGACAGCCTGATCGCTCGCCAGGCGGCCGTTTATCGTCTCGACCCGGATCTCATTTGGAGCATCATTCACGAGGAAACTTATTTTCGTCCCTGGAAAACAGGACAAGCTGGCGAGATTGGATTGATGCAGATCACTCCGGCGGTAGGCCGGGAATGGGCGGCCGAAACGGGCATGCGGGAACTGGAGCGACAGATGGCCCAGGATCCGGCCAGCCTCTTGCGAGATCCCGAACGCAGTATTCAGGTGGGGTGCTGGTACCTCGAAAAACTTCACGAGCAATACCGCGACATTGCCGATCCGGAGCCGCGCATGATTGCCGGTTACAATGCCGGCCCCAGCCGGGCGGCGGAGTGGAATAAGGTTTCCGAGGGCGCCAAGCCACTGTCTGCCGAAGAATTCATCAATAAGATCGACATACCTTCGACGCGCGCCTACGTGGTTTCGATAATGGAGCGCTACCGCAAGTTGAAAGGTCCAGCGCAAAGCGTCACCCAACTTCAGCCGGCGCGACCGCGGTAAAGTTGTCCGTTCTTGACGTGAACCCGTTACAATCCAATTTCACAGATGACTACACTTTACTGCGCGCGATGGGTCTTGCCGGTCTCACTACCGCCGTTTGCTGACGGTGCCATCGCCGTCGACGGAGACCGAATCATTTCAGTTGGCGAGCGTTCAGCACTCACCAAACAGTTTCCGCACGCTACAGTTCGTGACTTCGATGACTCCGCCATCATCCCGGGATTAATCAACACCCACTCGCATCTCGAACTGACAGCCATGCGCGGATTTCTCGAGGGTGAAGAACCCGATTTCTTCGGCTGGCTGAAGAAGCTCACCATCGCTCGACTCGAGCGAATGACTGCCGATGATTTGAATGTATCGGCCGCCTGGGGCGCTGGTGAGGCAGCCAGATCGGGCGTTACCTGCCTCGCAGATGCCAGCAGTTCTGCCGGTGAAAGCATGAAGGCCCTGCGGGAGATTGGCTTGCGTGGTCTCGTTTTTCAGGAGTCGTTTGGTCCGGATCCAAAGCTGGCGCAGGAAAACTTCGAAAAACTGCGGGCCCAGATCGAGGTGCTCCGTGACCGAGAAACCGGCCTGGTCAAATGTGGAGTTTCACCACACGCGCCATACTCAGTCTGCGGGCCACAGCTCAAACTGATCTCAAAGTTTGCCATCGATGAAGGTCTATCGCTGATGATGCATGCGGCCGAAACGGAGATGGAGGTGGCTTTGTTGCGTGAAGGTCAGGGGCCATTCGCTGACGGGCTTCGCAAGCGCGGCATTGGTTGGCAAGCTCCCGGCGTCTCACCAATTCGGTATCTCAAAGACCACGGGATACTGGAAACCCGGCCGCTGTTGGCCCACTGTATTCACATCGATCAAGCGGATATGGCACTGCTGAAGCAGACAGGTTCAAAGGTGGCCCATTGTCCTAAGTCCAACGCGAAACTGGGACACGGTCGTGCGCCGTTGCGGAAATTGCTCGACTTCGGCATCGAAGTTGGTCTCGGAAGCGATTCGGTCGCCAGCAACAACACCTGTGACCTTTTGGAAGAGGCCCGCTTTGGGCTGCTGTTATCACGGTCAGAATCTGGGTCTGGTCCTCCGTCCCGCCTGATTCAGGCTGGGGAGATGTTAAGGACCGCGACGCTGGGAGGCGCACGGGCGTTGAATCTTGAAGGTCAAGTCGGGGAATTGCGCGCTGGCTTGCAGGCGGATTTTGCCATCCTTTCTTTGGATAGTGCGCATCAGATTCCATCTTATGATCCGGCAGCCACGCTGATCTTTTCCTCCTCAGCCCGCGATGTTAGGTTAACTGTTGTGGCAGGCAAAGAAATCTATCGGGACGGCGAATTGACTACAGTTGACGAACCACGTTTGCGGGCCCGCATGAGCGAGATTGCCGGCAAACTACAAGGTTGAACTAGTCGTCCCAGGCCATCAAATCTGGCACCGTAGGCGCTGCAATCTGGTTTGACTGATAACGTTAAGCGACAAACACTATGAACATCCTGGTCCTAAACTGCGGCAGCTCATCGGTAAAGTTTCAGTTCATTGCCACCGATCTGGAGCAGATAGCGAGCAATTCCGATCATCGGCTGGCGCGCGGAAATATTGAGCGTATCGGTGGGGAAGCGATCGTCACGCTCGAAGCGACCGGGCACGCGCCTGAACGCTCGACCGCGTCGTTGCGCGATACGCGAGCCGCAGTCGAACTAATCATCCGCTGGGCCTGTTCAGAGGCCTCAGGCATTGATGACATCCAAAGCATTGCCGACATCCACGCCGTTGGACATCGGGTAGTTCACGGCGGCGAACGCTTTACGCAATCACTTCTGATAACTGACGAGGTGCTGCGCGGCATCGAGGATTGTATCGATCTGGCGCCGCTGCACAATCCAACCAACATCAAAGGCATTTTGGCAGCACGAGAAGTTTTCGGAAACGGCCTGCCGGAAGTAGCTGTCTTCGACACTGCCTTTCATCAAACGCTGCCTGAACACGCTTTCCTCTACGCAATCCCGTATCAACTTTATCGACGCCATCGAATCCGGCGTTACGGGTTTCATGGAACCTCGCATCGCTTTGTGGCCTATCGTTATCGGCAATTGCGAGGAATATCGCGGGAGGAGACCAACGTCATCACGCTTCATCTCGGGAATGGCTGTTCTATTGCCGCGATTCGTGGGGGAAATTCGGTGGATACCTCCATGGGGCTGACCCCTCTGGAAGGCCTGGTGATGGGCACACGTTCGGGCGATCTTGATCCGGCGATTGTCGATTTCGTGGCCGTCAAGGAAGGCTTGAGTTCCCAGGAGGTCGAAACGCTGCTCAACAAACAGTCGGGTCTGTTGGGAATATCCGGACTGACCAACGACATGCGTGAGTTGCTGGCCGAAGCCCATGAAAACAACGACCGACGGGCACGTTTGGCCATCGAAATATTCTGCTATCGCGCGCGCAAGTATGTTGGCGCCTTTCTGGCCGCAGTGGGTGGCGCCGAGGCGATCGTGTTTACCGGCGGCGTCGGCGAAAACTCACCCGAAATACGCGCGAACATTTGTAATGGGCTCGAATGGATGGGCCTTGAAATGGACGTCGAACGAAATGCAGCTCATTTCGGTGGACAAGAGGGACTAATCAGCAAGGCCAGTTCGAGACTAGCCGTTTATGTGATCCCGACTGATGAGGAATTATTGATCGCGCGCGATACTGTGCGTTGCGTTCGCAACGCTCCCCAGCGGTATTAGCAGCAATAACCGCCAAGACGCCAAGACGCCAAGGGACTGACAAAGAGACGATGCCGATCTTTGTTTGGATCGGAGTCCTTGCTTGCCTCTTGGCGAGCTTGGCGTCTTGGCGGTTGCACTTAAAGCGACGCCGCTATCGCCGCGTCAAATATCTCGAGCGCCACATCGACGTTTTCCCTCGTCAGTATCAACGGGGGCGACCATCGTATGGTGTTGGCCCCGGCACCGAGAATGATTAGTCCGCGCTCGAAGCAGGCGATCTCAATCCGGTCACGCAGGTCAGGCGCGGGATTGTTGGAAACCCGGTCCTCCACAAACTCGACCCCGATCATCATGCCCATACCGCGCACGTCCCCAATGCAGTCATACTTTGTTTGCAGCCCTTCCAGACCAGCCTTCAAGTAAGCACCAACTTCCGCGCTGTTTTGGACCAAACCACCCTCAAGCAATTCAATCGTTTTCAAGGCAGCGGCGATACACACCGGATTCCCGCCAAACGTCGAAGCGTGAGCGCCCGGTTTCCAGTCCATCAAATCAGCCCGCGCGACACAGGCGCCGATTGGTAGACCCGACCCTATTCCCTTGGCAATGCAAACGAT
>DATKIS010000504.1:0-2183 GCA_035543975.1 Pyrinomonadaceae bacterium | reverse complement strand
GCAGGTCAACCCAGCCGTCGTTGTCGTAGTCAAAGAACTTGGTGCCCCAACCAACGTAGGGAAGACTTACGGCAGCCACCTTGGCGGAGTAGGACGCGTCGGTGAAAGCACCCCGGCCATCGTTGTGATACAGGGTGTTGTAATCATCGTCGAAATTAGTTATGAACAGATCAAGTCCGCCGTCATGATCGTAGTCTCCCAGCGTTACTCCCATGCTGCCCTGTTCACTGCCGTTTTCATTGACCGCGGTCCCCGATGAAAATCCAATGTCCTTGAAGGTTCCGTCACCGTTGTTGTGATAGAGAAAGTTTGGCACGGAGTCGTTTGCGACAAAGATATCCACCAATCCGTCGCCATCGAAATCGCTGCAAATAACGCCTAGTCCGTAATATCCGTCAGGATCGGAGATGCCTGCTTTCTTTGAGACATCAGTAAACTTTCCGTTCCCATCATTATGATAAAGGGTATCGCCGGCGCCCTTCAGCCCTCTCGGGCCACACTGTACCGGTATCCCTTTGAACTGGCAACTGCGGCCTTTGCCAAACTCAGGCAGATTATTAACGTCGAAGTCTACGTAGTTAGCCACGAACAGGTCGAGCTTCCCGTCATTGTCATAGTCAACGAAAGAGGCGCCGGTGGACCAACGCGGATCGCTAACGCCTGCGCTTTGCGTCACGTCGATGAAGGTCCCTTTTCCGGTGTTGCGCAGCAGGTGGTTGGGTCCCAGACAAGTTACGTAAATATCGACAAACCCGTCGTTATCGTAATCGCCAATCGCCACTCCCATGCCCCAGCCAATATCACCCACCCCGGCCTTGTCAGTTACGTCTGTAAATGTGCCGTCTCCGTTGTTGTTGCGATAGAGAGCACTCCTGGTTTTTTGATTGGATTTCACCATGTCCGCCGTCAGTGAGTTGACGAGATAAATGTCCAGGTAGCTATCGTTATCATAGTCGAGGAAGGCGACGCCGCCACTCATCGACTCGACGATGTACTTCTTTTCCGGTGAGGATACGTGTTTGAACGTAATGCCGGCCTTGTCAGTAACGTCGGTAAACTGAACGGGAATCGATTGCTCCTTTGCCTGAGAGAAGCCTGGCGCTCCCGGGAGCAGTGCTAATAAGGAGCACGTTAACCACACTTTTCGATAGGACAACAGCCTGCCACCTCTCAGCCCGGGGTTAAGGATTAGTTTGATTGCGGTCTCTCTCTTTGAGTTGTTTGGAGATCTCGATTTGACCGTCAGCTTCCGACTTGCGACCAGCCGCGAGATAAGCCCTGCCAAGCTGATAATGGATATGAGCCTTGCCGGGATCGAGTTTGGCCGCCAACTCCAGCCCCTCGATGGCCCCCTTCACATCGCCCATTTTCAGCAGGGCTTTCCCCAACTCGTACCGCGCATCCGCTAATTGGGGCCTCAGCAGTATGACCTCTCGCATTAACTTGATGCCTCGTTCGGTCTCCTGCCCGGCCAGCAGCACATAGGCGAGATCATACTTCGCCTGCAAGTCGTTTGGGTTTAGGGTGAGCTCCGCTTCAAATTCTTTTTTGGCCTCTTCAAACTTTCCCAATTTCAAGTAAACCAGACCCGCATACAAATGCGCCAACAGAACCTTATTATCCAACCGCAGCGCCGCCTGTAATTCTTCGAGTGCCTTGACCGAATCACCCTGATCATAGGAGGCCCGGCCTAAGAGAATGTGCAATTGCGGGCTGTTACCGCCCCTGGCCACCATTTGCTGAATGATGTAATTCGCCTCGTCAGTCTTGTTCTGATTAATGAGAGACAGTGCCAGCGGATAATAGAGGGCCGCTTCGTTTGGCTTTGCCGCTACAACATCAGTCAGGAACACCACTGCCTGCGGGTAGTTGTCCGTCATGAAATAGCTTAAGCCGAGCAATTGTTTCGCCGCCATGTTTTCCGGATGAGCTTTCAATTCGTTTGCCAAGGGGGCCAACGCGTCGTCATATAGTTCTGCTTTGTAGTAAGCCAAACCAAGATTGAAGTTTAGCCCTGCAAGCTGTGGATCCAATTTGCTCGCCAGGCGAAACTGTTCCGCGGCGCTACGAAAATCCTGTCGCTCCGCTCGCAGCATGCCTATGTTGTTGTGCGTAGCCGCAACCACCTTCGCATAGAAGTCTCCATCATTCTGAAGTGTCGCCCGGGTAGCGGGGTCCTGCGC
>DATKIS010000503.1:0-5234 GCA_035543975.1 Pyrinomonadaceae bacterium | reverse complement strand
GTCCTGGTTGGCCCGGACAATGGCTGGCGGCCACAGTCGTCGCTGTCTGCGCCCATGTCTGTAATGGGCCGCATCGTTGGCACCATCGAAGTGCAGTCTTACGAACGCAACGCTTATCACGACGAGCATGTTACGGCGATGCGAATGGCGGCAAATCTGACCGCGGTCGCCATTGAGAATGTTGGTCTGCTGGAACGGGAGAGTAGCGCCAGGGCCACGGCCGAAGAGTCAAATCGTCTGAAGGACGAATTCCTGGCAACCGTATCCCATGAGTTACGCACGCCTTTGACGGCAATTCTGGGTTGGTCGCGAATGCTCGAGGGTGGCACTTTGGACAGCGACACGGCCGCCCGGGCGATTGAAACCATCAAGCGTAATGCGAAGGCCCAGTCTCAAATCATAGATGACATCCTGGATGTGTCGAGGATCATCACCGGCAACCTCTACCTGGAACTTCATCCGATCGCTCTGGAATCAGTGCTCGATGCGGCGGTCAATGTGGTGCGCCCAACGGCTGAGGCCAAGAATATCAGGATCGACTTGAATTTCGATCGGGAACCGATAACAGTCTCTGGCGACACCAATCGGTTGCAGCAGGTTTTTTGGAACCTGCTTTCAAACGCCGTCAAGTTTACGCCCTCGGGAGGTTACGTAACGGTCCAGCTTCGCCTGGTTGATACGCAAGTCGAAATCAGCGTGACTGATACCGGGCAGGGAATCAGGCCCGACTTTATGCCGTTTGTGTTCGATAGATTTCGCCAGGCAGACAGCACCTCCACGCGCCAACACGGCGGCCTTGGTCTGGGGCTGGCCATCGCCCGCCACCTGATAGAAATTCACGGAGGCTCAATCGACGGCGCCAGCGATGGTCCAGGCACAGGCGCAAAATTCACCGTCAGGTTGCCGGCGTTTGGATCATCGGTCGAATCGAGTTTCTCGCGTGAAAACAATGCGCCGCCCGAGAGCCAACCACCTTTGACTTCGTCGGAAGTCTTGTCCGGCGTGCACGTGTTGGTAGTGGACGACGATGAGGATACTCTGGAGCTGCTAACCGCAGCCCTGGGCAGCCGCGGCGCGAAGGTGACCGGCGCTTTGTCCGCGGCCCAGGCCATTGATGCAATCAAGACATTAAGACCGGATGTGATGGTTTCCGATATTGCCATGCCGGATGAAGACGGATATCAGCTCATTCGAAGGGTCCTTGAGCTCTATGTTCCACCAATCCCGGCCATTGCGATCACCGCACATGCCAGGGAAGCAGACAAGGAACGGGCCCTTGCCGCCGGTTATCAAAGTTACTTGATTAAGCCGATCGAACTTGGCGAATTCATCTCGGTCGTGGCCGCGGCAGCTCGAAACGGAGTCGTAGTGTGACGTCTTTGTAAAAAAGTCCCTCGGGTTCGCTTGGGTGATTTCGTGGTTCGCATTTAGGTCGAAGCCAAATCGCGCGCTCCACGAAATTGCGCGAACAAGACGAACCATGGGGATCTCTAGAACGGTCTGAGCGGTTGTCTTGTAGGTTCGCTTAGCCGACGAAAACCTGCTAAATGTCCGAGCACAAGAAATACACCATCGAAGAACGAGTCCGTTGGGGAGACGTGGATGTCGCGCGCATCATCTTTTATGGCGCCTATATTCGTTTCTTTGAATTCGCGGAGACCGAACTGTTCCGGTCCGTTAACCTGCCTTACAGCGTAATGTTTGACGTGCTTGATATTTGGCTGCCCCGTGTTCATCTCGAATGCGACTTCCGTCACGCGGCGCAGTTGGACGACCTTTTGGAAGTCTCGGTCTATGTGGGGAAGTTTGGCACCAAGTCAATGCGTCTAGATTTCGAGGTCCGCCGTAAAGGGAATGAACTGATTATCGCCCAAGCTCATTTTGTGCTGGTCGCCGTCCGGCGAGACACGTTTGAAACTGTGTCCATTCCCGACGAACTGCGCTCAAGACTGGCGCCTTATACCGTAGGATCGTAATAGTGTAACTCTTTGGAGTGCGGCGGCTCGACGCCGCTTGTCGTGACCGGTACCTTCTCCAGATTCGGATTACTCAACGCCATGAATCAAACTCAACGTACGAATCCTGCTGACGAGCTCGACGAGCGGAGGATCGATCCGGACCCACTCAAGCTCTTTCGCCGCTGGTTCGACGAAGCTATCGCCTCGGGATCGCGCCTGCCTGACGCGATGACTCTGGCAACCGCCACCAAAGACGGAAAACCTTCAGCGCGGATGGTCTTGTTAAAAAGCGTCGACGAGCAAGGTTTTGTTTTCTACACAAACTACAACAGCCGCAAGGCCCAGGAGCTCGACCAGAACCCGCAGGCGGCATTGGTCTGTTATTGGACCCAGCTTGATCGGCAGGTGAGAGTGGAAGGCAGCGTCGAACGTGTTTCCGCCGCGGACTCAGACGAATACTTTCGCACCCGGCCGCGCGAGAGCCAGCTTGGGGCGATTACGTCGCCGCAAAGCGAGGTGATTGAAAGTCGCGAGTTCCTGGAAGGACGGTTCCGCGACTTTGAGAGTATGTACCGCGACCGGGACGTGCCCCGCCCGTCGCATTGGGGTGGTTACCGGCTAAAGCCCGAGGTGATAGAGTTCTGGCAAAACCGCGAAGGCCGCCTGCACGACCGCATCCTTTACCAGCGCCATGCGGACGGGAGTTGGATCACCAATCGACTCGCTCCCTAGCGTGAACGCACATTCAGAGTCAACGTGGTTACGGCTCTTTCCCAATCGACGTTCAGGCTGAGTAGCTTTCCACAGTTTGTGCCCGTCTAATAGTGTTCAAATCGGACGGAGTGCACTACGCGCAAGCTTCTTCTTCAGACCAACATAACCTTGTTCACCCGCCACCAGATCGCCCAGGACTTTCTGAATCCCACGATGTCCGCGAGCAAACTCAATCATTCTTTCCGTAAATGGCGCCCCCCAGAAGTTTCCATAGAATCTCCGGCGCATTTGTGAAGCCCGCCGAAGTTCGCCTCCGAAATCTTTGCGCCAGCGTTCCTCATAGTCCTGCGGGCGGCCTTCAAGGAAAGCCTCGGCGAAAAGTTCAGCCGAGCGCAGCGCGTAATAGATTCCCTCTCCCGTAACCGGATCGGCAAAACCGGCGGCGTCACCGAGCAGGGCCCAGCCGTCGCCGCAGGCGCGTCTCGTGTCCCAGGTAGCATCGGCAAGACCCGGGATCCGCGCGGCGTAACGTTCGGCCGTCGCACGCAAATTTTTCTCGATTGGTCCCGGGTCACCAGACGCTTCACGCTTATTTACGCGCTGCCAGATGTTTTTCTTTCCGTTTTGCTGGCCCGCTTCCCGCTGTTCGTAGTAGCCGATCATAAAGTCCCAGAGGAGTTGATCCAGGGCCTTGTGTTCGAATGCATCCTGCGTAGTCGCAATCCCGAATGAGATGTGGTCAACGCGCGGAAACGCCCAGGCGTAGCCAACCCACTTGGGAAGAAACGCGATGACGGTTGGCGCATCTCCGTGGTTAGGCAAGGGGGCCCGGTATCCAAATGCTACTTCCATGTCAGAAGGTGCCAGCGGTCCCGCCAACTTTTTGGCGATGGCGCTGTTAGCTCCGTCAGCACCGACCAGGATTCTCGCCGTCCATTCGTTTCCCGCGGCGCTGCGAAGTCTCCAACCACTCCCGACAGCATCGCCTGCGTCGATTCGCGCCGTCCCCCTGGCAGTGATTTTTTCAAATACTATTTCGGCACCGGCATCGCGCGCGCGGTCGCGCAAGTAAGAATCAAACGCAACTCGCGAGTAGATGGCAAAGGGTTCGTCCAGATTCATGTGCAGACGTTTGCCTGACGGCGAATACATTTCCAGTTCGTGGACTGTGCGACCTACCGCGTTGAGCAAATGAGGCCAGGCCTTGAGTGCCTTGGCAGTTACACCGCCGCCGCAGGCTTTGGGTTCGCCTTCGGGCCGGCCGTCGAACAAGGCCACACTTGCGCCGCCCCGGGCCAACCGTTCGGCAGCAAATGAGCCTGCGGGTCCGGCTCCAACAATCAGCACATCGAAATGGGCGCTCTTCATTTAGCGGGTCTCAGCAAAGTTTAGAGTCCAAGCTTGAGCTGGGTGCATCTGAAAACACAACCTGAAGGTTGAACTCTGAATGGCTCTGTCTCGTCCGATCATCATAGACGGCTCCTCAGGATAAGGGCAATTGATGTGGTAATATTTGAGGGTTCCAAAGCGTTTAGACCATCAATCCCGCTCGATCGTTGAACCCCCGACGCTTAATTACCACGTATTGATCTCGCCAACGCGTGACGCGCAGTTAGTTGTGACCGTTCCTGGAGGCATCCATGGGATACGAAAGCGCGATAGTCTTTTCGGGTATTGCTCCACATCCCCCCATCATGGTTCCCGAAGTAGGCGGCGAGGCGATTGCTGAGGTCAGCGGCTCAATCAACGCGATGGCGGAATTGACGCGGCGCGTGATTGGGTGCGGTGCTGAAACCGTCGTGTTGATTTCACCTCATGCCCCCCTCGATGCCGAGGCCTTTGTTGCTTACCAGACCCCGATGCTTCATGGCGACTTCTCCGGATTCCGCGCTCCCGATGCGACAGTAGCCTTCCCCCTTGATGAGGAGTTGCTGCAAGCCATAAAGTTGGCGGCTGGTTATGAAGACTATGCGGTCAGCCCACTCGAAGACCACCAACTCGATCACGGCAGTGCGGTTCCGCTTTACTTTCTACAGCAACACGGCTGGCATGGGCGGGTTGTGGCTCTGGGTTACAGCTTTCTATCGAATCAAGACCACCTCAAGTTTGGCGCCTGTATCCGGCGAGCTATTGAGCGGGTCGGGCGCGCGGTTGCTGTGATTGCCAGTGGCGACCTAAGTCACCGGCTGAAGCCCGGCGCCCCAGCCGGCTACAAACCCACCGCCCACCTATTTGATGATCAGGTGGTGGAAGCGCTACGGCATAACGCTCCCAGCCAGATCATCGATATCGATCAGGACCTCCGTCGACTAGCTGGCGAATGCGGATACCGGTCGATGCTCGTGGTTCTCGGAGCTACGCAGGAACTACGGAGCGCCGCTGAAGTCTTACACTATGAGGCGCCTTTCGGAGTTGGTTATCTGGTGGCCCAACTGACCAGTGCCAAGTCAGTGGTTCGTATCGAGGCGCCGGGACCCGCTGCGGATGACGCCGGTGCGGAAGGCGCCTGCGAAACGAATCCAGCGCAGACGCTACCAGCCCTCGCCCGAGAAGCGGTTGAAG
>DATKIS010000502.1:0-2382 GCA_035543975.1 Pyrinomonadaceae bacterium | reverse complement strand
CGGTCCTACGCGCCAACACCGAACGAATGGTTTTCGATCTGCTGGCCTGTGGGATTGATCCGGATAAGGCAATTCTGTTCATCCAGTCGCTGGTTCCGGCACACACGGAGCTGTGTTGGATTCTCAGTTGTCTTACCGGTTTTGGCGAACTGCGTCGCATGACCCAGTTCAAAGACAAGTATGACTTGATTGAAGGACAGGACAACGCTCAGTTTGTTTCGGGAGGTTTTTTCATTTATCCGGCCCTGCAAGCTGCCGACATTCTCATCTACCGTGCTGAGTACGTTCCGGTCGGCAAGGACCAGGAGCAGCATCTCGAGCTGTCGCGAGATCTGGCGAGACGCTTCAATAGTCAGTTTGGGGCCGACTTCTTTCCCGAACCGGCAGCCCTCTTCACCGAAACACCCAAGATCATGTCATTGGTCGAGCCGACTAAGAAGATGAGCAAGAGCGCGGGCGAACGTCACTACATCCAACTGTTCGAAGACGAAAAGAGCATTCGGGCGAAGCTCAAGTCTGCCGTTACCGATAGCGGCAATTTGCCCCCAGGCGCGGAGATGAGTCCGGGCGTGGTCAATCTTTTTGAGATTCTCAAAGCGTGCGGAAAGACCGAAGCAGCAGCCTCGTTGCTCGGCAAGTATCACGACAGCACATTGCAGTATCGGGAACTAAAAGAGGTCGTTGCCGACGCGTTGGTGGAACTAACATCTGGTTTGCGCGCGCGGCGGGAAGAGATTGTGAAGGATGCTGCCGGCGTGAAACGCCAGATTGATGAGATGTCGGAGAAGGCGCGCGCAATCGCGGCGGCAAACTTGAAGGAAGTCAGATCGATTGTTGGCCTGCCGGAGCACTCATAAAGCAAACTGTTAGTTTGCGTCAGCTGGCAAGGCAACCCTCCGACCTGTCCTTGAAATGTGCGTTATTCCGCCGAAGCAAACTAACCGTTTGCTTTACCGCAGCAGCTGATCCATAACCCACGAAGTTCGCGCCGCTGTCTCACCCGTGCTCGGACACTTGCCGGCGCCGTTCAATTCGTCTACGACCGTCTGAATTAATGGTTGGGCGATGTGTTGAGGGTAGTCAAAGGCAAACTCGCTCGCTCCCTCGCGGGTAATCCAGCGAATCGGCTGAGCATCAAAGGTTGAAAATGAAATGCGGCCTTCCGTTCCCACGATCTCAGTGACATCCCGGTTCTCAAAGGCGCTGAAACACCATGTGCCAACACCCTGCACGCCTGACGCGAATCTGAACGAAGCGCTAACAATGTCCTCCGCCTGATACTTCCCTGCCTGATTAGCAGCGAAGCCGTGAACAAGCGAAATAGGTCCGAGCGCGTAATCAAGAAAATCCAGCATGTGTGAAGCCAGATCCACGAAGCGCCCTCCGCCGCCGACCGCCGGATCCAGACGCCAGCTTTGCTGAGCCGGATCCAGATCCTCTGCGGGCATCGGTTGATAAAAGCTGATGTTCACCAGGCGCGCTTCCCCAATCGCGCCTGAGTCGACCAGATCCTTGATCTTGAGAAACCGAGGCAGCGTCCGCCGGTAGTAAGCGACAAACAGCGGCACGCCGGCGCGGGCGCAAGCGGCAATCATCTCTTCGCACTCCGCATAGCTGAGGGCCATCGGTTTTTCCACATAGACCGGCTTCCCTGCCTCGGCGCACATCAATGCATACTCTTTGTGAGACGAAGGCGGAGTGGCAACGTAGACGGCGTCCACTTCGGCGTCATTGATCAGCGCGGCGGCATTGTCATACCAACGCGGCACTCCATGTCGCTCAGCGTAGTCTTTGGCGAGTCCACCGCGACGCCGCATCACCGCCACCAATTGCGAGTGGTCAGCTTTCTGAAATCCGGGCCCGCTCTTTACTTCGGTCACGTCTCCACAACCGATGATGCCCCAGCGAATTGTTTTCATATCAAGGTTAGCTTCATGCAGCAAAGTCAACCAGTCCGCTGAGCGGACGACTGAAAATAGCCCAGCGATTTATCGCTGGGATTGACGGTGACTTGGGTGGTAGTCCGTGAAGCGGACGGCTGAACTAGCAGCTGCCAAGTATCTGCTTCCCCTCAGTCGTCCGCTTCACGGACTTAGGGCTCCCGTTCTTCCTATCCCAGCGATAAATCGCTGGGCTATTTTCAGACGTCAGCTCAGCGCGGACGGGTGGCCGGAAGGGACTTCAATATCCGTCCAATTCGGGACCGCCAAAGACCATGCCCGCCAATCTTCCGTTGCCGATCGGCAGCGCTCCATTCCAGTTGGCAGCGGGGTGGCGGTACCACAATCTGAGATCGTTGCGGGTTGGGCCCCCAGCTGCGCGCCTGCTCGAGAGGCGAGTCTGGGTCATGGCGCGCGAACAGCCTGAGCCGACCACGCCCAG
>DATKIS010000501.1:0-3577 GCA_035543975.1 Pyrinomonadaceae bacterium | reverse complement strand
GGAATCCTGGGCGTATTAGGGGCGGTGATCGGGGGACCGGCTGGAGCGGCAGCCCAAATTGCGGGTCAGGGTGTAGGTGTTTATTTCCTTAAGTACAGTCGCGAATATGAAACTGAAGCGGACATTCTGGGCGCGCAGATCCTGGCCCGAGCGGGTTACGACCCTCTGGATCTCGCCAACATGTTCAGGACCATCGAACAGCAGGGTGGTGGGAGCAGCGGCGGATTCTTTAGCAGTCATCCGAGTCCGGCAAATCGCTACGCCCGAATTCAACAGGAAGCCCGAATGTTGCGCATCGAAAATCCAATTCGCAACACACAGGACTTCTCGCGAGTTCAGGCGCGTTTACGAAGTATGGGCCGGGCGCCGTCGATGGAGGAGATAGCGCGAGGTGGCCAGCGTTATCCAACCGGAGAAAACACTGGCAACTACCCGAACGAGGCGCCGCGGGGGCGAGTTGATTATCCATCTACGCGTTACCAGACTGTGTCCATGATGGGAGGCGCCGTCAGAGTCAGTGTCCCAAACAATTGGCGCGAGCTGCCAGACAGCAACTCTATCTGGTTTGCGCCCGAGGGTGCATACGGTCAATATCGCAATCAGGTCGTTTACACACATGGGGTTAACTTCGGCATTGCCCAAACTCAAAGTCGTAGCCTGCAGCAGGGGACCCAGGAGTTTTTGAATGGCCTAACCCAGAGTAATGGCAGCCTGCGGCAGCGCGGTGGGTCGCAAAGGACTACCGTGGGTGGGCGGGCAGGACTTACGGCAGCTTTCACGAATGTAAACGAGGCAACTGGCCAGGCGGAGATTGTTACGGTCGTGACCACGCTGTCCCGGAATGGCCAGCTCTTATACATGATTGCGGTCGTGCCAGAGAATGAATCAGGCAGTTACCAGACCGCTTTTCGAAACGTTCTTCGCTCACTTCAGATTAACGATTAGTAGGTGTGAGTTTTCCGGGTTAGTTCAAAAGGCTCGCTTTCAAGCGAGCCTTTTGCTTAGAAAGTGCACTGTCAGTGGGGGCACAAGTGCCTTTCTAAACGGACGACAGGGGCTAATCGTTCATTGCTGCCCACTGCTCACTGCCCACTGTTCTTCGCTTCCTGCCACAGCGATTCCATTTCGTCGAGCGTAGTTGCATCGAAAGCCTGCTCGCGCTCCCTTAACTTTCTTTCGATGTATCCGAACCGCCTTCGAAACTTGCGATTGGTCAACTTCAGCGCCGCTTCAGGCTCAACACCCAGATGGCGAGCTATGTTGGTGGCAGCGAATAATAGGTCACCAATTTCTTCTCGGACCAAACTGTGGTCGGCCTCGCTTTTCGAAGTTGCGTGGGTTTGAATGGCGGCCCGCAGTTCGCCGACTTCCTCCTCAAGCTTGGCAAAGATGTCGTCGAGAGATTGCCAGTCGAAGCCGACACGCGCGGCCTTGGTCGATAGCTGGTGCGCTTCCATCAACGCCGGCGCCTTTGACGAAACTCCGTCTAGCAAAGACTCTTCGCGCTCCATCTTCCCGGCAGATCGCCGCTCCTCAGCCTTCATCACCTCCCAATTGCGGAGGACGGCGGCCGTATCGTCAGCGCTGGCATCACCAAAAACGTGTGGGTGGCGGCGGACCATCTTCGCGTGAATTGCACCGGTGACATCCTCGATTGAGAAATCGCCCTGCTCTTTGGCCACTTGGGAGTAGAAGACAATTTGGAAAAGCAGGTCCCCCAGCTCGTCACGTAGTTCGCCGGGCCGCCCCTCGCGCGCTTCTTCCACAGCCTCAAAAGCTTCATACGCTTCTTCCAGAAGCATTGGCGCCAGCGAGGCGTAGGTCTGTTCGCGATCCCAGGGACACCCATCAGGCGCACGCAGCTTGCGCATTAGTTCGATCAAGTCGTCAAAGTTGGCAGGCATGTAAACAGTCTAATGTCCAAAGTCGAAAGTCCAAAGTTGTAGGCCGAGCTGAATGCCGGTACCGAGCATCTTTGCGAGCGCCAGATGGGGATGCTACCATCGGAACCTAAGAAAAACTTCAAAGTATCAGCTGACGCTCGATTGCTGAAGGGCAATCGTGGAGTCAGCCAAAGGGTAAGGAAATGAACGAGGAACAACCGAGTTATAAGGTTACGGACCGGAGGCTATTCAACCCTGACGGCAGCCCGCGCGAAGTGCCGGCAGAAGAGAAGCCTGAACCAACGCCACAGCCGGCGACCACCGCAGCCGAAGTCCCTGCCGCTGAGGCCCTCGCCGCCGAGACCACCGCTACTACTCCGGAACCCGACGGTGCCGTCGGGCAAACCGCGAGCAGCGACGCAGTCGAACCCCAGCCGCAGCCTGCGGCAGGGGCTCCACTGAGCTCAGAAGAGCTGCCTGATGAGGCCGAGGCAGAACTGCCGGGCGCCGACGACCCCGCAAGCTTCGCTAGTTTCATGATGTCGATTGCTTCTAACGCTGCGTCATCATTGGGCATGATGGAGCACCCGGTTACCCATAAGCGGGAAGTTGACATCGAGTTAGGCAAACACTGGATTGACGTGCTGGGCATGTTGGAACAAAAAACCCGAGGCAATCTTCTGCCACAGGAGCAGCAGATTCTCGAAAGCCTGCTGGCCGACCTGCGCATGCAATATGTTTCCCTGACTCATGCCACCCCCCCAAAGCCCCGGACATATTCCAGTCGAGACATTGTGGGAGGCTAAAGACGGGTAAATGGGGAATAGTAAATGGTCAATGGTAAAAGCGGCTCGTTAGACCATTGACCATTTACCATTTACTATTCACCACATGAAGCTCACCTTCCTAGGTACCGGAACTTCCACGGGCGTTCCCTCCATCGGCTGCGAATGTGAGACTTGCACCTCCGAGGACCCTCGTGACAAGCGCCTGCGAGTTTCAATTCTGATTGAACATGGTGGCCAGTCGGTGCTGGTCGATACCTCCTCCGACTTTCGCCAGCAGGCATTGCGTTACGGCCTGAAGCGGCTGGACGCGGTATTAATCACCCATTGCCACGCCGACCATATCTTTGGCCTGGACGATATCCGCCCATTAAATTTTCGTTTCGGTGCCCTGGGGCTCTACGCCAATGAACGGGCCTGGGGCGATATCAGACGCATCTTCAAATACATCTTCGAGCCGTCGCATTTTGGGGGCGGTCTCCCGCAAGTAATCCCTCATACAGTTGTTCCAGATGCTGCATTTTGTTTGGGTGGAGATTTGACCATCACGCCCCTGGAGGTGATTCACGGACGCCTCCCCGTAATGGCTTATCGCTTTAACGACTTTGCGTATGCCACCGACCTGAGTGAAATCCCGGCAGCCACGATCGACGGAATGCGCGATTTGGACGTGCTCGCGCTGGATTGTCTCCGGTTCGCCAAACATCCTACTCATCTGTGGCTCGACAAGGCGCTCGAGTATGTTGAGCAGCTGAGGCCAAGACGCACTTATCTGACCCATATCGCGCATGATGTTAAGCACGAGCGCGATTCTCCGCTCCTGCCGGATGGAGTGGAATGGGCGTATGACGGGCTGGAGGTGAGTGATGAGTAATGATGTCCTCCAAACAGATTTTCCATATTCCATTT
>DATKIS010000500.1:0-3481 GCA_035543975.1 Pyrinomonadaceae bacterium | reverse complement strand
CGGAGGACGCCATCGACTGGGGACTGTCTGGCCCCTGCCTGCGCGGCAGTGGGGTTAACCTCGACGTGCGGCGAGTTAATCCCTACACCGGCTACGAGAATTACGATTTCGAAGTGCCGGTCGAACACGATGGCGACGTTTGGGCCCGCTATCTGGTGCGGATGCGCGAAATGAAAGAGTCGCACAAAATCGTGACGCAGGCCCTCAGCAGATTAAAACCTGGCTCGGTAAAGGCGGACGCCCCCAAAGTGGTGCTGCCGGATCGAGCTGCGATGAAGACACACATGGATGCCCTAATCCATCACTTCCTGATCGTGGCTGAAGGGTTTGATGTTCCGGCTGGCGAAGTCTATCACCCGATTGAGGCCTCAAAAGGTGAACTCGGCGTCTACGTCAGATCTGATGGCGGCCCGAAACCGTCAAGAGTCCATTTCCGTGGGCCAAGTTTTGTAAACCTGTCCGCGCTGCCGCATATGGCGGAGGGCGCAATGGTGGCAGATATCGTAGCGATTATCGGATCGTTGGATATTGTTCTCGGGGAGATTGATCGATGATTGCCAATTGCCGATTAGACCGAATTCAATTGGTAATCGGAAATTGGCAATCGGAAATGTTCAAATGAGCACCCAACCTATCCAAATTCAACCAATGTCCCAACCCGTCGATATTGGCGACGAGGTGGCGTCGTTTTCTGCTGAAGTTGAAGCGGAGATTGACTGGCACCTGGCCAAGTATCCGGTGATGCGTTCCGCGATCCTGCCGATCATGTTTGTGGTGCAGCGCGAGCGCGGCTATCTCGATCCGCCGGGAGTTGCCTATCTCGCCCGCCGTTTGAAACTGCGAATTACGGACATCTGGGAAGTTGCCACCTTCTATTCAATGTTGAATACGAAGCCGGTGGGCAAGTATCACATCCAGATTTGCAAGACGCTCTCCTGCAAAATCATGGGTGAACCCGGAATCACCGATCACGTTTGTAGCAAGCTCGGAATTAAGCCGGGAGAAACTACCGCCGACGGCAAGTTTACGGTGTCGCTGGTTGAGTGTCTGGGTTCGTGTGGCACCGCACCGATGTTCCAGATTGGTTTTGACTACCACGAAAACCTGACGCCCGAGAAGGTCGATCAGATTTTGGGTTCGCTAACTAAACCAACCTGAACGGGCTGGTACTTTAGGCCAGGATGTATCTGGGAATCAGACACGGTTTGGCACAGTAAAAACAAAAGATGTTGGTAACAGTTCGGGCGCGACTTTCTTTTTCCTATGCGAATTGAAGCGATTGGATGTGAGCCACTTCAGCTGGCGCGAGTTCATCTTGAAAACTCGCAGTCCCTCGAAGTGTATCGACGCAATGGCGGCTATGAAGCGCTCGCCAAAGTGCTGTCAGGAATGTCGCCAGACGACGTCATCAATGAAGTGAAGAAGTCTGCTCTGCGCGGGCGTGGGGGCGCGGGTTTCCCCACCGGGATGAAATGGAGCTTTGTTCCCAAGGATTCACCCAAACCAAAGTATGTGGTCTGCAATGCGGACGAATCGGAGCCCGGCACGTTTAAGGATCGCTACCTGATGGAGCGTGACCCGCACATGCTGATCGAAGGCATGCTGATCGCCGCCTACGCTCTCGGCGCCAAAACGAATTACATCTACACCCGCGGTGAGTATCGCTATTTGATCGACATCATGGACGTGGCCCTCGAGGAAGCCCGCGCTGCCGGCTTGCTGGGTGCCAACATTCTGAAGTCTAACTTTTCCAGTGAAGTCTATACCCACACGGGCGCGGGCGCTTACATCTGCGGTGAAGAGACTGCGCTGCTTAGTTCACTTGAAGGAATGCGGGGCCATCCGCGGATGAAGCCTCCCTTCCCTGCCGTGTCAGGCCTGTACGCGAGTCCCACCGTGGTGAACAACGTCGAAACGCTGACGGCCGTGCCTGACATTATCAAGATGGGCGGCGAGGCGTATCAAAAGCTGGGGACGGAGAAAAGTGGCGGCACCAAACTGTGGTCCGTCTCCGGTCACGTAAACCACCCCGGCGTTTACGAATTGCCGATGGGCTACGACGACATGGAAAAGTTCATCATGGAAGACTGTGGCGGTATCCGTGATGGCAAGAATCTGAAAGCTGTGATACCCGGGGGTTCGTCGGTCTACATCATGCGGGCCGATCAAATCATCGGCAAAGACGTGCGCATGGACTATGAAGGCCTGGTGGCAGGCGGGTCGAGCGTCGGCTCTGGCGGTTTCATCGTCATGGACGAAACCGTGGACGTCTTCGAGTCAACCAAGAACCTGACCGAGTTTTACAAGCATGAGTCATGTGGTTGGTGCACGCCCTGCCGCGAGGGCACTGATTGGCTGGTGAAGGTTTTCAAACGAATCGCCGCCGGCAATGGCCGACCTGAAGACGTACAACTAATGCTGGATCTTTGCGACAACATCGAGGGCAAGTCATTTTGTCCGTTGGGGGATGCGGCGTCGTGGCCGATTCAATCGGCGATTAAGAGATTTCCGGAAGATTTTCGGAAGCACTTGGTTCCGTTGAGCTAAGAGCAGTGACTTGAGGATTGAGTTATGACCGAAGAAGAATACCTGCGAATGAAGAACCTCTTGAATACTGTCATTGAACAACAGGCTGGCTTTGCAGAGCGGCACAGCAAAGCGGAGGCGCGAATGGACCGAAACGACCAAGCCATCGCCGCCCTCTTGACACTTGCCCAGATGCACGAACAGGAAACAAACAAAGCGAACGACCAAGTAAACCGGGGATTCGACAGTATCAATTCTAGATTCGAGCAGGTCGCTGCCACCTTCCAGGAGCTTGCGAAGAAAACTGCTGAAACAGATGAACGCATCAACGCCCTGGTTAATGTCGTCGAACGATACATAAGTAAAGGCTAGCTGATGATTTTGGATCTCGCGCTACATACAGATGAAGATGGCGTTTGGATTGTTGCGTGTCCATCCGCAAAATAGAGTCGGCGTAACATCAGCCAACTTGAGTGATTCTTAAATGTCAACTGAAGTAATCAAGGTCACCATCAACACGAAGGAATTCGAAGTGCCCAAGGGCGCGCGGCTGATCGACGTTTGCCGCGACAAGGCCTTCGACATTCCCTCTTTCTGTTACTACGCCGATCTGGCGCTCCAGGCCTCCTGCCGGATGTGCCTGGTGCGCATCGAGAAGATGCCGAAGCTGCAAACCTCCTGCACCATAATCTGCACCGACGGCATGGTGGTGACGACCCAGAGTGACGAGATTGAAAAGGCGCAGCGTTCGATGCTGGAGTTTCTGCTGGCCAATCACCCGCTCGACTGTCCCGTCTGCGATCGCGGCGGCGAGTGTGAACTGCAGGAAATGACTTTCGATTGGGGTGGGCTGGAAGAACGGTTTACTGAAAAGAAGAACTACCATCCCGAAAAGTATCTTTCCCCAATGGTGGCCAACGATCCACAGCGTTGCATTCTCTGCAAACGCTGCACC
>DATKIS010000499.1:0-5734 GCA_035543975.1 Pyrinomonadaceae bacterium | reverse complement strand
GCCATCAGCGTTCAACTACGAAGATTCGTCAACTAGTGGAAGTAGAGCAAACTGTTACTTTGCTTCAGGTCATCTGGAGGCGGCTTTGTTTTACCGGGAGCAAGCAAACTGTTCAGTTTGCTTTACACTTCGTTTCGCGTTTAGAGCGCCTTCGGTTTATACTCCCGTTAGCTCGCCCCTGCGGAGTTTGGTTTCGGCATCGAGCCTTTGAAACAAGCAGCACGGAGGACTCTCAATCGAAGAGTGCGTGCTCCCGACAAGCGAGTCGCGAATTTACCGATCGTCCATGCACTTGGACGTATCATTTCAACTTATTACTGTAGCCGCACGTAGGCCTTCAGGCCGCCAAAAACGTTTGCGTTGGGAACGAAAAGTTCCGTTGACATTCAGTAGGAAGACCAACAGGCCGCTGACACAACCCGCCGAGCTTTCGGGTGTTCTAATGCCTGCGCTGCTCTAAAGAAACGCGCTCCCTGTTGCACTCTTCTACTCGACGCGAAGCGGCTAGTTAGGGTTCTTTTGAATAGTTCTATCGACCGTCGTACGCTGGATGAAGAGTATCCAAACTCAATTCACTCCGCCCGCGACCGAAAATCCAAACAAATCCGGCCAGGGGGCAGACTATTCACGCCTTCGCCCCAGCCTCGGCCGCTAATTTCCATCGAATCAATTAACAGTGCGACGGAGCTCCGTCCCGCTATTCAGGCGTCCGCGTGCCTCGCTATTCAGCTCGAAGCGCGCTCGATCCAATTTAGAATTCATACCAACGTCTCAACATATCAGGGACCCAACTCCTCATACTTCCGTGCAGGCTGGACAGCCTGTCGAACATGGGCTACCGGTCTTCACTTTTGTAGCAGACGTTCAAGGAGCATCAATTAGACAATGGCAAAAGAATTAATCGTAAGCGTCAACGGACGTGAAAAGAAGATCGCGATCATCGAAAATGAAAAGGTGACCGAGTTTTATATCGAGCGCGGCGAGGGCAACTCGGGGATCGTCGGCAACATTTACAAGGGACGCGTAATGCGCGTGCTTCCCGGAATGCAGTCGGCCTTCGTCGATATCGGATTGGAGCGCGATGCCTTCTTGTACGTGTCTGACTTTTTCGACGAAGAAGAGGAATTTGAACGAATCGTGATCGACAAGTCGCAAAAGGTCGACGTTGCTGAAGCGCAAAAAGCCGCCGCAGAGCAGATCGCCCTCGGACGAGTCGAACGTGAGCGCCATATCGAGGCGACCCAGGAGCGGGTTGAACCTCTGTCGGAAATAGAGTTGGACGACGACACGATTGAAACTGCGGCTCCAGCTGAGCCACAGTCCGAACCATCCAGTGAAACCGGGGATGCTGGTAAGCGTCGGAGCCGGCGCGGACGTCGGCGTGGCCGCAGCAGCGAAGGGATCGATGAAGTCACTGACTCGGCCAGCGGTGCGAGCAATACACGCATCCAGCCCGAGGATATCGACACTCCCTTTGTGGCAGCGGATCCGTCAATTCAGAGAATAGTCGACGAAGAGGAAACGGCCGCGACTGGCGAGATGTTCAAAGATGCCCGCCTTCAGGAACGACTCTTCGACCAAATCCATGCCAGCGAATTCAACCTGGACGAAGATTTTCGCACGGCGGAAGTGGGCTCGGTGCTATCAAACGTTGATTATCGAGACGGCTCGTTCCAGCGGGTTGATGACGGCGAAGTTTCGGAAACAATAGACACTCAAACCCAAAAGAGGCGTGGCCCCGTTGAGGCTCACATCGAAAGTTTCGTCGACGATGTTGACGAAAACATGCTCCAAAGCGGGAGTTTTGAACGAGTAAGTGACGATGAAGGCGAATCTGAAAAACCGGCCGGCGACTCACCGGTAGCTGAAGAGCCGGTGAAGGTGGCTCCCGAAAAGGCCAGCACCAAGAAATCCAAAATGGGGAAACTTCTGAGCAGCCTTGGCACCAAGAAGAGAGCATCAACCAAACGGGCGTCCACAAAGAAACCGGCAAAGGAAGTTGCTTCTGATGAAGCAGAGGCCACCCCAGCCCCCGAGAGCGCCGAAGCGGATAGTTATGCCGATGCCGAAGCAAGTCTTGACGACGCTCGTTCGCGGGCTGAGTTTGCCACGCGGCGCGGTGGTAGGCGGCGTCGGCGCCCCAGTAAACAGGGGGCGGCGGATGCGACAGGTGATGCATCTACCGACGAGTCAAGGCCTTTAGACGCCGAGGAGCTAGAGCCGGAAGTTGCCGCTGAGCCAGAGCCGGTTGAGGAAACAATTGAAGCTCCTCCAGCTCCTGTTGCGGCAACAGCACCAGCGCGCGAACCGCGGGACTCGCGCGATTCCCGCGACTCCAGAGGGCCTCGCGATTCCCGTGACCGGGGTCGCGACAGTCGTGGCCGTGGTCAAAGAGGTTCCTCACGGGACCGTCAACAGCCCACGATCACCGACTTGCTGAAGGAAGGCCAGGAAATTCTGGTCCAGATTGCCAAGGAACCGATCGCCAAGAAGGGCGCGCGCATCACATCTCATATCGCGCTTCCCGGCCGTTTTCTGGTTTACATGCCGACCGTGGAACATGTTGGTGTTTCAAGAAAAATCGAATCGGACAGTGAACGCCAACGCCTGCGCAAACTAATAACTCTAATTCGGGGCACCGAAGATATTCCGTCGGGCGGCTTTATTGTGCGCACAGCCGGAGTAGGGATTAGCGAAGCCGACTTGCGAGAGGATGTTCGCTATCTGGTCCGTACATGGCTCGATATTCGAGCGTCTGCCGAGAAGACAAAACCAGCCACCCTGGTCCACAAAGATCTGGATTTGGTTCAACGAATTCTCCGCGACCAGTTGTCGGACGACTTTGCAGCCATCCGAGTGGATTCCGAAGAGGAATACCAGAACATCGTTGAGTTTATTAATCGAATCCAGCCCCGAATGGTCAGGCGGGTGAAGCTTTACACTCGCGACCAGCCGATTCTCGAAAGCTACGGCGTCCAGGCAGAGATTGATAAAGCAATCAAGCCCCGTGTTTGGCTGCGGTCAGGTGGCTATCTGGTTATCAATCAAACCGAAGCGCTGGTGGCGATTGACGTAAATACTGGGAAGTTTGTCGGTCGTGGCAGTGGCCGTCTGGAAGACACGATTACGCGAACCAACCTTGAGGCAGTCGATGAGATCGTTCGTCAGATCCGCCTGCGCGATCTGGGCGGCATCATCGTGCTCGACCTTATCGACATGGAGGATCGCCGCAATCGCACCAGGGTTATGGGAGCGCTGCAAGACGCGCTGCGCGGCGATAAGTCGCCAACCAAGGTCCTTTCGTTCAACGATTTCGGGTTAGTGATCATGACTCGAAAACGCGTGAAGCAGTCGTTGGAGCGCACGCTTTGTGCACCCTGCCAATATTGTCAGGGAGCCGGCTTGATCAAGTCGCCTCAGACTGTTTGTTATGAACTCCTCGAGCAGGCACGCACGCTTGGGAAGACCATGAATGGCGACCATCCGAATAAGCAGGCTACTTTGCGTATTCATCCGGAGGTAGCGCGCGCGTTGCGAAGCACCGAAAGAGATGTCTTGAACGAGATCGAGGAGTACCTGGGACCCGTGGATATCAACAGCGATCCTGCAGTCCACCAGGAACAGTTTGATTTTGCGTTTATCTGAGAAAGAAGCGGAAGGGTCGGGAATCCGAAGTTCAGATTATTAGCATTCGGAAAAACAGGAGATTCGCCTGAGGTCGGTAGGAATTAAACCAACCGATCTCCGGCTCCTTTCCTCTCCTGACTGAGATCTCCGAGTTCTGACTTCTGACTTCTGTATCCGGTGTTCTGTCTGCGGACGCCCTTCTCCTCATGGGAAAACTAGAAAACATTTGGAAAACCATGCTCGCCGGCGGTGCGGGCGTTGCTGCTCTTGCTGCGTTTAATGCAGTGATTCGGCGCAATGCTATTGAGCCCGACAACAGCGCTCTTGGCGGCGAACCCCACTTCTTTCGTTGGAAGCATGGCCGGGTTTTTTATAAGAGTTCGGGAGCGGAAAATCTCGGAATGCCGATCGTTTTCATTCACGGAATCGGGGCCGGCTCCTCCAGCTTCATGTGGCGAAAGAACTTTGATGAGTTAGCAAAACAATTCCGGGTTTATGCCCTGGACCTTCTGGGCTTTGGCCTTTCTGATAAACCCGCTACAGCGCCCTACTCAGCCGACCTTTATGTTGAGCTAATCACCGATTTTATCCGGGAGGTATCGGGTCACCCGACCAATGTCATAGCCAGTTCGCTCGGAGCTGCTTACGTCATTAGGGTGGCTGATGAACATCCCGAGCTGATCAACGCAATGATCCTGAATGGGCCCACTGGGTCAGATACGCTGAACCGCCGCCCCGGCATGGCGGGAGCGGCATTCTACGGATTATTGCAGTCGCCAGTGCTGGGGACGTCGTTCTACAACGTGATGGCCAGCGAACGTAGCATTAGGGAGTATGCCCGCGACCACCTGTTCTACAATCAGCACCGGGTCACTGATCGGCTCGTGACTAACCTTTATGCGACCAGCCACCAGCCAGGCGCCCAGCACGCGATTGCCGCTTTTCTCTCCGGTTATCTCAATACGGACACCCGTTCGCCGTTCTCTCGGCTGACGCAGCACACTGTCATGGTCTGGGGTAAGCAGGATACGACCACGCCCCTGGGAAAGGCAGTCTCGCTATTGCAGCTGAACGACCGAGCCTCGCTAGAGGTGTTCGACTACTGCCGAATGATGCCGGAGCAGGAGCATCCAGAGAAGTTCAACGCTCTGGCTCGCGACACTTTTCTGGCGCGTTCCGCTATAACCCGAGCAGAATCAGTCTAGAAAACCACTGATTAACTGCGCTTCTGCGACAATCTAGTTGACGTCGAGGACGAAATCGACGAGAATTCCCGAGACCTGAGACCACCAACGTCGAAGGTTGAAATCCCGCAAGTAGTTCCCTTCTCACGAATTCCACTTACCAAAGGTTGATAAAGCGCGTTGGCTTGCGACTGCCCGCTGGAACAGTTCTAAAACCAAGCTTGACTGAAGCCCACCTCGACATTAGCCCCAAAACGACTCTTCTCCACTTCACTTTGGAAATTTAGAAGGCCCCGGATGGAACCTATGGATTTCGCAATCGAGTACCCACCATCGGACAAACTGCCCCTGAATGCTGCTCAATCGTCTATAGAGGCTAGTGAGCAGGTAAACGGAGGCTTCGGGAGGACGACTGAACCCGATTTCTTTGTCTCCACCTTGCCCGAGCGGCTTCGTAGCAACGAGGCCTTTCTGAGACGAGACTCAGGGAATCTTGGACAGCGCCGCGAAGAAGCGGAACGACTCGACGCCCTCGATGCTGCCCGTCAAACAGCCCAAGAACAGGCGCAACAAAGAACCGAGAGGGAACAGAAGCTTCTGGCGGAACTAGATGAATTGCGCGAAGGGGAGGCCGCGCAACGTCAACGTATGGACGCAGCAAACGGTGCGACCCAGGGGGCATCGGCTGAAGACGACAGCCAGCAGACCAATCAGTCACTGGCTGCCAGCCAGCCAGCCTATGAGGAGAAGAGTCAGTCACTCCAAATCGAAGGATTGCTTCCTTCCAGTGAGTCAGCGACCGCACCTCACACAACGGAAAACGCGCGACTCAACGCTGAGATCAAAGTTTTGAGCAAGGTGACTTCGGAACAAATCGACCGAATGGAGCAAGCGAAAGCTCGCCTCGCTATTCTGGAGGAACT